>JACMOQ010000242.1 GCA_014377905.1 Acetobacteraceae bacterium
CTGCTTGATTTGCGGGTCGGCAATCAAGTCGTCTGGTCACGCCGCTTCGATCGCGATGTGCATGATTTGCTCACCATGCAGGACGACATCGCGGCCGAAGTGGTGGCGCAGATCGACCCGGAAATTCTGCTGATCGGGGCCCCACGGGTTACCCAGCGCCCGCCCTTGGACGCCACCGGCTACGACATGGTGCTACGCGCCATTCCGCTGATTGGCCGGCTTGATCGGGTGCAATTCATGCAGGCTGGTGGCCTGTTGGCCGACGCGGTGGCCCAAGAACCGGATTATGCCCCCGCCCATGCCTGGTTTGCTTACTGGCAGATGTTCCTAGTCGGGCAACGCTGGACGGAAAACCCGAAGGCGGCAATGCTGGAGGCCAGCAAGCTTGCCGAACGCGCCATCACGCTCGATCCGCATGACGGCCGAGCGCTTTCCATCGCTGGCCATGTGCGGTCTTTCATCAATCGCCGATTGCGTGAAGCCCTGGCGCTGCATGAGCGCGCGCTGAACCTCAACCCCAATCTGGCAATGGCATGGGCGCTGTCGGGCGTTGCCTATGCTTATCTCGGCGAACTTGACGAAGCGGAGCGACGTTTCGCGCGCTACAAGAAGCTGTCGCCGTTCGACCCGCACGCTTTTTTCTACGATACGATCCGGATTCTGATCCTGCTATTGCAGCGCCGGCACGAAGATGCGGTCGAGGCAGGGCGCGACGTCAGCCAGATGAACCCCTCCTTTTCAGCTGCCTACAAGCCTTATCTCGCCGCACTCGGCCATTTGCACGCCACTGCCGAAATAGAAACGGTACGCGAACGGCTTATGGCGTTGGAACCTGGGTTTACTGTGGCGGCGTTCATGGCCGAAAGCTCGATCGAACGGCCCGAAGATCGGGCGCATTATGCCGAGGGGCTGCTGCTCGCCGGGGTTCCCGCCGAATAGGTCGTCGGGTTCGCCGTGCGGGCCTTGCCTGGCAGGGATGTCCAGGCGTACAGCGCGGGCAGGAATACCAGGGTCAGTCCGGTCGCCACCGCCAGACCGCCGATCATGGCGATTGCCATCGGCCCCCAGAACACGTTGAGCGACAGCGGCACGAAGGCAAAGGCGGCCGCCAGGGCGGTCAGCACCACCGGGCGGGCGCGGCGGACGGTGCTGCCGATGATGGCGTCCTCCCCGCTCAACCCGGTGCGCAAATCCTGGGCAATCTGATCGACCAGGATGATGGTATTGCGCATGATCATGCCGGCGAGTGCGATCACCCCGAGCAGGGCAACAAAGCCGAATGCCGCGTCGGTCAGCAGCAGGCCAGCCACAGCGCCGATGATGCCGAGCGGGGCAGTGGCCAGCACCATCAGGGTTTGGCCCAGGCTTTGCAATTGGATCATCATGATCAGCAGCATGGTGCCGATCATCAGCGGGAACACCGCCGCCAACGCGCCATTTGCTTTGCCGGCTTCTTCGGCGGCACCACCGGTGTCAACGCGAATCCCGGCCGGCAAGGCCAGCGCCGCGATGCGCGGCTGGGCAAGTGCGGTGATGTCGGGCGCCTGCATGCCATCTTGGATGTCGGCGGCAACGGTCAAAAATGGCTCGCGGGCGCGGCGCCACAAAATTGGTTCCTCGGTTTGCGTGACAAGATGGCCAATCTGGCCGACGGCGATCCAGCCGGCCGAGGTCGGCAGCACCAGATCGGCGAGGCGGTCAAGGTCGAGCCGTTCGGTGCCGGCGGCCCGGAGCACGACATCGACCTGTTTGGTGCCGACCCGCAACTGGGTGGCGGTGCTGCCGGCCAGCAGCGTTTGCAATCCCTGGGCGATGTCGGCGGGCGACAGGCCGAGGGCACGCACCCGGGCCTGATCCAGCACCAGCCGCACCGATGGTGCGCGTTCGCCCCAAGTGAGTTGCGCATTGCGCACGCCGGGCGTGCCGCGCAGCGTCGCGAGCACCTGATCGGCCGCGGTTCGGACGGCCGCGATATCCTGGCCAACGACACGGAACGATACCGGAAAGCCAACCGGCGGGCCGAGTTCAAGCCGCGAGACATGGAGCCGCGCTTCGGGCACGACATCGGCTGCGGCCAGAGCCAGCAATTTGCTCCGCACCCGTTCACGCGCCTCAAGATCAGTCGTGGTCAGCACCATCGTTGCCAATGCATCATTGGGAAGGGCGGGGTTGAAGGCAAGGAAAAAGCGCGGCGCGCCGCCACCGAGATAGACAGTTGACCAGGCGACATCCCGCTTAAGCTCAGGATCGGCGGCGATTGCCGCTTCAAGCTGGCGCACCGCGGCTTCGGTTGCAGTATGGCTGCCGCCCTGGCGCAGGCTAAGGTCGACGATGATTTCGTGGCGGTTGGAGTTGGGAAAGAATTGCTGGCGCACCTGCGACATCGCGCCGATGGAGGTGATGAACAACAGCGCGGTGCCAATGGTTACCAGTCGCCGATAGCGGACCGACCAGGCAACCACCCGGCGCAGGATACGATAGATCGCGCTGTCGTATTGGTCGTGATGGACGGCGCCGGGCTTGGGGTCAGGTAGCAGCCACACGCCAAGCAATGGCGTGAAGACAACCGCAACAACCCAGCTTGCCAGCAGCGCGATGCCGACAACCCAATAAATCCCGCCAGCATATTCGCCGGTGGTCGACGCAGCCAGCCCCACTGGCATGAACCCCGCCGCTGTCACCAGCGTGCCGGTCAGCATTGGAAACGCGGTCGAATTCCAGGCATGGGCGGCCGCCACCTCCCGGGTCGCACCCTGTTCGAGTTTCACCATCATGCTTTCGATGGCGATGATTGCATCATCGACCAGCAGGCCCAGGGAAAGGATCAACGCGCCGAGGGAAATCCGCTGCAAATCAATGCCGACGACGAGCATAACGCTGAAAACCATCGCCAAGGTCAGCGGCACGGCAAGGGCTACGACCATTCCGGCGCGCCAGCCGAGGGATACGAATGACACCACAAGCACGACCGCAAGGGCCACCGCAAATTTCACAACGAATTCGCCGATTGATTCGCCAACAATTTCCGCCTGATTGGCAATCTGCTGCATCGTGAGCCCAACAGGCAGGTCGGCGTGGATCTTGGCAATTTCGGTCCGCAGCGCGTTGCCGAAAGTCAACGTGTTCACGCCTTTGCGGGTTGAGATCGCGACGACCACGGCGGGCGCGCCATTGTGCCGGATCGCAAATGCTGGTGGCTCGGCATACCCTTCGGTGATGGTGGCGACATCGCCAAGCCGAAGGCTGCGTCCGCCGCTGGTCACCGGGACTTCGGCCAGCGCTGTGGCGCCGGTGAGCGCGCCATCAAAGCGGATTGGCACCCGCGTGGTCGATGTTTCGACCAGCCCGGATGGCGCGATGGCGTTCTGTCGGGCAAGTGATGCCGAAATATCGGCAACCGTGACGCCCATGCTAGCAAGCCGGGCATGGTCAAATTCGACGAACACGGTGCGCGGGATTTCGCCCAGCACGTTGACCTTTTCCGCCCCTGGCAGCTTGCGCAGGCGGTCGCGGATGCGCTCGGCCTGGCGAACCAGTTCGGCGTTGCCGGCATCTGGCAAGCTTGCTCCGGTGATCGCGAAGAGTGCGCCATAGACGTCGGTGTATTCATCGTTGACGAACGGGCCCTGTGCGCCCTGGGGCAGGCTGGGGCGCAGATCGTCGAGCTTCTTGCGCACCTGATAAAACAGGGCAGGGACCTGGGCAGGCGGAGTATCATCGCGCAGGATCACCAGCAGGGCTGCCGCACCGGGGCGACTGAACGTATCGATATGATCGAGATACGGCATATCCTGCAACTTGCGCTCGATCGGGTCGGCCAGCTGTGCCTGGGTTTCGGCGGCGCTGGCGCCCGGCCATGCAGCGCTGACCACCATCAGCTTGACAGTAAATGTGGGGTCTTCGCCGCGGCCAAGCCTTGTGTAGGACAGCGCGCCAGTGGCGAAAATCAACGCAATCAGGAAGCCGACAAGGGCACGGTGACCAACCGCCCAGGCGGACAGATTGAAACCTCGCATGGCGCTATTCCGCCAACGGGCGAATATCGGCAATCCGCACCCGTGTGGCAGGATCGAGCTTCTGCACCCCCATGCCAACCACCAGTTCACCCGACTTCAGGCCGGACACCAGAGCGCGGTCCTGGCGCAGACTGGCCACTGTAACCGGCCGGGCTTCAAGTTTTCCGGCGCTATCGACGACCCACACCATCGCGCCGTGGCCACGATCGGTGACCGCGCCGCGTGGCAGCAAGGCGAGGCTTGCGGCATCGGCGCGCGCAAGCCGCAAGGTTGCGGTCATTCCCAGCGCCAACCAGGCCGGGCGGTCGACCAAAGCGAAGCGGGCCGTGTAGCTGCGCAGCTTCGGATCGGCGGCGGCGGAAACTTCCCGCAATTTTGCGCCGATCCTTGTATCACTGCGGGCCCAGAAGCTCGCCTCGGCCTGATCGTGGTCAAGCGCGGCAAGTGCGGTTTCCGGCAGTTGCACCTCGATTTCCAGCGCATCAAGGCTGGCGATTCGTAACACCGGGGTTCCAGCCGCCATCATGGTGCCGGGATCAGCGGCGATCGCGGTCACCACGCCAGCTTCGGGCGCGCGCAGCACCGCATCATCCACCCGATTGCGGGCAAGGGCCAATGCCGCACGGGCGGTTTCAACCCGCTGGGTCGCGGATCGGGCATTGGCCTGCTTCACGTCATCGACAGCGGCGGATTGCCAGCCCTGCCCGGCGAGGGTTTTGCTGCGAGCGGCGTCCGCCACGGCTTGCGTGGCAACGGCTTCCGCGCCGGCAAGATCGGCTTCGGCGCTGCGCAGGCTCAGCGCCAAATCGGTCGGATCGAGGCGGGCCAACACCGTTCCGGCCTGGACCGTGGCACCGCTATCGACCAGCCGTTCGATCAGCCGGCCGCCGACCTTAAACCCGATATCGGCTTCCCGACGCGGGCGAACCACGCCGGCATAGGCCCGGGTTTCGCTGCCCGAAGCCAGGACGACCCGCACGACCTGCACCGGCTTGATCGGGTTTTCAACGGAGGCCACCGGACGTTCGAAGCAGCCGCCGAGCATAACCGGCAGTGCAAACAGGATGGAACGACGCAGCATGATTGCCCCCGGCTTTGGCCAAGATCGCTTAAATAGTCAAAAAATGACGAATGTCAAATTTCGTCAGTTATCCTTTTTGTAAGGTTCAGGCGCGGAGGGCGCGCAACACGAACTCGGCCATCCCAGCCGCAAGCGCCGGCAGATCGTCATCGATGCACTGTTCCACAACTGTCGGATGGGCGAAGCAGATCATGCAGGCATGCACCAGCCGCCCGGTTTGTGCGGCATCGCGCGGCGCGAAGACGCCTTCGCGTTGGCCATCGGCGATGATCTCGGCGAGGGCTGCGTCAACCCGATGGACGAAATCGTCAATCGATGGCCAGTTTTCCGCCATCGCGGCGCTGACCATGTCGTGCATGCGGCGATCAGCGAAGCACAATGCCTGCACCCGCTGCTGCATGCCGGCGAACAGGGCGCGCAGGCGGTCTTCGGCAGGCGCCACCCGGCGGACCTCGGCCCAGGCCATCGCTTCGAGTTCGTCCACCACCCGCCCGCAAATGACCTGATTGATCGCGGCCTTGCTGGGGAAGAAGCGATAGACATTGGCCGGCGACATGCGCAGTTCGCGGGCGATGTCGGCGACGGTGGTTTTCTGATAGCCGAAACTGCGGAACAGCCGTTCAGCGGTCACCACGATCGCCGCGCGGGTTGCTTCAGCGCGCGGCGAGCGGGCGGCGGCGAGGTCAATTTGGGTCATGACCTCGCCTCTAAGCGGAATTCGGCCGGCTCGACAAGCGTTACCGCTTGAGATGGGTCTCAAAGAAGCGGGTGAGTTCGCCATGATAGTCTTTGGTTTCTGGGGCGGTGATGTCGCGATAATATTGCGCGTGGGATTGGCCTTCAAAGACCTGCAACACGGCTTCAACTCCCGCGGCGCGCAGCTTGCGGTGCACCCGGACAGTGTTGGACAGGAATAGATCGCGGGTGCCGCTGGTCAGAATGGTCGGCGGGAAGCCGCTGAAATCGCCATAGACTGGTGACAGCAGCGGGTCCTTCAGATCATGGCCATTAGCGTAAAGCAACGCGGCGGCGTGCAAGAAGCCGTCATCGGAGACCAACACGTTGTCGACCATTTCGTTGGTGAAGTAACTGTCGCCGGTCTTGGTCATGTCCGACCATGGCGTACCAGGGGCAATCGCGCCCGGCAGAGGCACGCCTTCCATCTTGGCCCGCAGCACCATGGCAAGCGTTAAGCCGCCGCCGGTCGAGGTGCCGAAGATACCGATATTTTTCGCATTGGTGGTTTTCAGCACCGATTTGTAGACCGCCATCGCGTCATCCAGCGCGGCTGGATAGGGAAAATCGGGCGGCATGCGGTAATCGACCGAGATCACCTTGAAGCCACCGGCGCCGGCGAGCTTGATCGCTTCGTTGGTTCCGGCCTCCCCAGGGCTCAGCACGTAGGCGCCGCCATGGACATGGACCAGAACCCGGTTGCGGTTTTGCGGCGCGATGGTTTTCGGGGTGACGATGTAGACCTTAACCCCGGCGATCTGGCTTGCCTGGACGGTCACGCCCATGGCCTCGCGCAGGGCCGGCAAAGCGCGCACCGAATCAGCAGCAGCCTTGTCAATGATGGCTTTCCATTCGGCGCTGGTTTTGGACACCACGCTCCAATTGGGATTATAGGGCTGGCCGATGATTGCCGCCATTTGCGGACTGACCGTGGTCGGCACCGGAATTTCGCGGGCCGGCGTTTGGCGGGTGCCGGCCGCTGGCGTGACGGTTGCCGTCGCCATCGGTGGTGGCGCGGCACAGCCTGCTACCCCCAAAAGCATTGCCAACAGGCCAGCATGGACCGGCGTACCCATCCGTCGTGTGAACATGTTCGTCTCCCCCGAAAGTCTTTTTGCTTACGAGCCAAATTTTGCGGGCAAACGCCGTTAGGTGCAAGCCGCCGGGTTGCTCGTCTGACATGCGGCGGCGAAGCGATCCGAAATGAAATCGGGCCGTTTGTAGAGTCCTTTCAGCCAGGCGGCGAGCAGGCAGAGTTCATCAAGCTTTACCACCTCATCGAGGGTTCCGAGCGGGAAGCGCACCGTGAAACTGCGCTCGATCACCCCGAGAACTGCCTCGATATCCTCGATCTGCAAGCCGCAATCGGCTTCAAGCACGGCGCTGCGCACCAGCAGCGCCTCGTCCACGCCATGTTCATCGCGAATCAGTTTCACGATCCAGCGAAATAGATGCATCCAGTTGCTGATGCCGTCGGTCGGCGGAACCATCGCGCAATTTGATCCATGTTTCGCTGCATCAACGCAGCGAAACATGGATGAAAGGTAAATGGAGTCAGTGAACCTGGTCGGCGAGCTTGTTCAGATAATACGCCGTATCGCCGAAGCTGTGCTCGAACATCATCACCCGCCGGAAATAATGCCCGATCAGGTATTCCTCGGTCATACCGATGCCGCCATGCAACTGCACCGCGTTCTGGCTGACAAAGCGCCCGGCCTGGCCGACACCGACCTTGGCGAGCGCGAAGTTGCGCACCCGTTCGGCGTCGTCGGCCTCATCTACCATCATCGCCGCCAGCATCGACATGCTGCGGCCTTGTTCGGTGGACATCAGCATGTCGGCGGCCTTGTGTTGCAACACCTGGTTTTCGCCGATCGCCTTGCCGAATTGCTGGCGGGTGCGAAGATAGTCCAACGTCACGTCCAGCATCCTATCCATGCTGCCGACCACTTCGGCCGACATCGCCGAAATGCCGGCCTCGACCACCCGACCGATCACCGGGAAGCCGCCGCCGACCGTCCCGAGCAACGCATCGTCACCGATTTCCACCGAGGCGAACGATATTTCCGCCGCCCGTGTGCCATCGCGCAACTGATAGCCCCGCCGGGTGACGCCCTTTGCCGTGCCATCAACCATAAACAATGTGATCCCGGCTTCATCGTTGCGCCCACCGGAGGTTCGCGCGCTCACCACGATCTTGTCCGCGCAATCGCCATGCAGCACGACCGATTTGGCACCGTCGATCACCCAGCCATCGGCGGCTTTGCGCGCTGATGTCGTCACGTCGGAAAGGTCGTAGCGCGCGCCCTGTTCGCCATGGGCGAAGGCAAGCTTCATCGCCCCGCCGACGATTTCCGGCAGGATGGCGGATTTCTGAGCTTCCGACCCGGCAATCCGCAATGCGGTGCCTGCCAACACCACGGTGGCGAGATAGGGTTCAAGCACCAATGCTTTGCCGAACTGTTCCATCACAAGCATGATATCGACTGCGCCGCCACCGAAGCCGCCATAGGCTTCATCGAACGGCAGGCCGAGCAAACCCATTTCAGCGAACTGGCCCCACATATCGGCGCTCCAGCCGGCATCCTGCTTTTGAAAGCCCTTGCGGGCTTCGAAGGTATAGCGGTCGCCGAGCAGGCGGGCGACGCTGTCGGTGAGAAGTTTTTGGTCGTCTGTTAGGTCAAAATCCATCGGGTCCTGCCCATGAAATGCGCTTGCGTTTTAGGGACAAGCAGGCCCCAGAAACCAAGCGACTAAGCTTCGGAAATTCGGCTTCGAATTTTCGTGGCTTAAAGTCTTAACACAGCCTTATTTAGAATATTACGCTGGATTTCATTGGTGCCGCCGTAGATCGAGGCCGCCCGCAGCATCAGATAGGGCGCTGCCATATAGCCCGCCCATTCCGGCGCGATTGGTTCGTTGCCCAACGCGTGCAGTTCCGACGCCCAAATCGGCATCGCCATCGGCCCGCCAGTGTCCATAATCAATTCGCTGGTGGCCTGGAGCAATTCGGTGCCCTTGATCTTGAGCAGCGACGAAAATGGATCAGGTTTGCCGTCCGATTTCTTGCTCGCCGCCGCGATCACCCGCATCTGGGTGAGTTCGAGCGCCTTGATATCGACCTCGATCTGCGCGACGCGATGGCGGAAGCCGCGATCTTCGACCAAGGGCGCGCCGCCCGATCGCACTTGCCGTGCAGTATCAACGGCAAATTCGAGATTTGCCCGCGACTTGCCGAGGCGCGCGATGCCGGATCGTTCATTGCCGAGCAGGTATTTGGCCACGTCCCAGCCACGGTTTTCCTCGTAGACGCGCTGATGCACCGGCACCTTTACGTCATCGAAAAACACCTCGTTGAGGTGATGGCTGCCATCGATCGAAATGATCGGCCGCACCGTAATGCCGGGGGTTTTCATGTCGATCAGCAGAAAGGAAATGCCTTCCTGCTTTTTGCGCGCATTGGGATCGGTGCGCACTAGGGCGAAAATCCAGTCGGCCATATGCGCAGTTGAGGTCCAGATTTTCTGGCCGTTGACGATATAGAAATCGCCCTCGCGCTTGGCAGCGGTTTTCAGCGAAGCCAGATCGGACCCGGCGCCGGGTTCAGAGAACCCCTGGCACCACCAATCGTCAAGGTTAGCCGCACGCGGCAGGAAATAGGCCTTTTGCTCCGGCGTGCCGAAATGGGCCAGCACGGGTCCGAGCATGGTGATATTAAAACCCTGGAGGTCGGGCGCCGGCGCTGATTGGATGGCCTCGTTAAAGATCAGCCGCTGCACCGGGGTCCACGTCGCACCACCCCATTCTGTCGGCCAGCCGGGACAGGCCCAGCCTTTTTTGTTGAGTTTGCGCTGCCAGTCGATGGTTTCCTGCTTTGTCGGGCCGAAGCCAACCCGCATCCGTTCGCGCAAGGCGGGGTCAAGTTCGGCATCGATGAAGGCCCGAACTTCGTCGCGCCAGGCGATTTCTTCGGCTGTGAAGCGCAGATCCATTGGTTTTCCCTCCGCGGCCGCCCGCGTGGCGGGGGCATCCAACAAGAACTATGGAGCGTGTCGGCAGTAGAAGGCAAGCAGCTACAACCCGCTCAAGCCGGCAGCAACTTCACGCGCTTGCCATCCACCCCCAATGCAATTCGCCCCGCCTTCAACGCTTGGGCATCGGCGCCGAACACGTCGAGCCGCCAGCCGTGCATCGCCGGCACATCAGGCATGTCTTCGGTCGCCAGCCGATCAATATCATCGCTGTTGGCGACCAGTTTGGCGGCGACTTGGTGCTGTTCACACTTCGCCGCCAATAGCACTTTCAGCAGCGCCACCAAAGCTGGCGATGCCTTGGGTGTGTCACGATGGGTTTGCGCCTGCGGCAGGTCGGCATCTGGCACGGCTTTGGCCTCGGCAATGGCGGCCAGAAGGCCGGCGCCCATGCGGCCATCGGCGAAGCCGCGGGTGATGCCGCGGGCGCGTGACAGTGCCTCGACATCGGCCGGTGCGATGGCGGCAATTTCGAGCAGCGCCTCGTCCTTCAGCATGCGGCCGCGCGGGATGTTGGATTTCTGCGCTTCCCGCTCGCGCCAGGCGGCAATCGCGCGTAATACGCCCAGCATGCGGCGGTTATTGGTGCGCGGGCGCAGACGTTCCCACATCAGTTCCGGATCAGGGCGATAGGTGGCGGGATCGGCGAGGGTGGCCATTTCCTGACGGACCCAATCAAAGCGGCCATCCTGTTCCAACCGATCGCGCAGCTTTTCATAGACGCGGCGCAAATGGGTGACATCTGCGGCCGCGTATTCGATCTGCGCCGCCGATAATGGCCGCGCCGACCAGTCGCTGAAACGGTGCGCCTTGTCGATCTGCCCGCCGGTGAGGGACGCCACCAGACTGTCATAGCCGACCTGGTCACCAAAGCCTGCCACCATCGCGGCGACCTGGGTATCAAACAGCGGCTTGGGCACATCGCCATAACGCAAAACAAAGATTTCAATGTCTTGGCGGCAGGCGTGGAACACCTTTACCACGTTTTCATCGGCGAATAATTCACCCATTGCGGCAAGATCAATGCCCGGTGCCTGGGCGTCAACCACAGCAACTTCGGTATCGGACGCCAGCTGCACCACGCATAATTCCGGCCAATAGGTGCGTTCGCGCATGAACTCGGTATCGACGGTGACAAAAATCTCCGTGCGCAACCGGGCGCACAACGCCACGAGCGCGTCGGTGGTTGTAATGAAATCGGGGGCGGGGAAGCTTTGGCGGGGTTTGGCGGACATCGTCGGGTCATACACATGCGGGCGGACGAACGAAAGCCGCAACCTTGACTTACAGAGGTGTGGAGGCTTGTCTGCCGCGCCATTTCAAGCCCAGGACCGATCCCCATGCACGCCTATCGCACCCATAGCTGCGCCGCCCTTCGCGCCTCGGACGCGGGTAAAGACGCCCGTTTGTCCGGCTGGGTGCATTCCAAGCGTGACCATGGCGGGCTGCTGTTCATCGATCTGCGCGACCATTACGGCCTGACCCAGATTGTTTTCGCGGCAGGTAGCCCAGCCTTCGCGGCGATCGAAGGGGTGCGGGTCGAATCGGTGATCACCGTGACGGGGGAGGTGGTGTTGCGCGAAGGAACCACGGTCAACCCGAAGTTGCCGACCGGGGAAATCGAACTGCGCGCCGGCGATCTGGTCGTGCAGTCCCACGCCGATGTATTGCCGATGCAGGTCGCTGGCGACGAAAAATTCGCCGAGGATATCCGCCTGCGTTACCGTTTCCTCGATCTGCGTCGTGAAAAGCTGCATCGCAACATCATGCTGCGGGCGGGCGTGATCGCATCCATCCGCCAGCGCATGATCGGGCAGGGCTTTACCGAGTTCCAGACCCCGATTCTCACCGCGTCCAGCCCCGAAGGCGCGCGCGACTTTTTGGTGCCAGCGCGGCTCCATCCCGGCAAGTTCTACGCCCTGCCGCAAGCGCCGCAGCAGTTCAAGCAATTGGCAATGGTGGCGGGCTTTGACCGCTATTTCCAGATCGCGCCGTGCTTTCGCGACGAAGCCAGCCGCGCCGATCGGTCGCCGGGCGAATTCTACCAGCTCGATTTCGAGATGAGCTTTGTCACCCAGGAAGACGTTTTCGCCACCATTGAACCCGTCATCGCCGGCGTGTTCGAAGAATTTGCCGACGGCCGTGCAGTCAGCGCGCTGCCATTTCGCCGTATTCCGTTTGACCAGTCGATGCTCGATTATGGTTCGGACAAACCTGATCTGCGCAATCCACTGATCATTCGCGATGTGACGGCGCAATTCGCGGGATCCGGCTTTGGGTTGTTCGCCAAGATCGCGGCGTCCGGCGGCATTGTCCGCGCCATTCCAGCACCGGGGTGCGCTGCCAACCCGCGCAGCTTTTTCGATAAGCTCAACGATTGGGCGCGCGAGCAAGGCGCTGGCGGCCTCGGTTACATCACCTTTGACGCCGATGGTGCCAAAGGCCCGATTGCCCGCAACCTCGAAGCCGAGCGCGCCGAGGCAATTCGAGTCGCATGTGGGTTGCACCCAGGGGACGCAGTGTTCTTCGCTGCCGGCAAGCGCGACGACGCCCCGAAATTCTCCGGCGCGGTGCGCACCAAGCTCGGGCAGGAACTTGGTCTGATCGCATCCGGGACGTTTGAGTTCTGTTGGATCACCGATTTCCCGATGTACGAACTGAACGAGGAAACCGGCCGGGTCGATTTCAGCCACAATCCATTCAGCATGCCGCAAGGCGGGATGGAAGCGCTGGAAACCATGGACCCGCTCGATATCAAGGCGTTTCAGTACGACATCGTGTGCAACGGCATCGAACTGTCATCAGGCGCCATCCGCAACCATCGCGCGGACATCATGATCCGCGCCTTTGACATCGCCGGCTACCCGGCATCCGAAGTCGAAGCCCGTTTCGGCGGCATGCTCAACGCGTTCCGTTACGGCGCCCCACCGCATGGTGGCTCGGCGCCAGGCATCGATCGGATCGTGATGCTGCTGGCTGATGAGCCGAATATCCGCGAGGTGATCCTGTTCCCGCTCAACCAGCAGGGCGAGGACCTGATGATGGGTGCGCCGAATGAGACGACGCCGGCACGTTTGAAGGAGTTGTCGATCCGGTTGGATTTGGCGCCTAAGGTGGTTAAAGTTTAGGCGAGCACTCTCAATCTGTCCCCACGAAATGGGAAAAGTGCTTGCCTTAATCTCGCCTACCGAAAGTGATTAGAATTCCTGCCGTCCATCCCGAGGAGCTAAGCGCCGTGACCAAGCCACTCCGCAAAGCCGTTCTCCCTGTCGCCGGTCTCGGCACGCGTTTTCTGCCCGCCACCAAGGCGATGGCCAAGGAAATGCTACCGGTGGTCGACAAACCCTTGATCCACTACGCGGTCGAAGAAGCCCGCGCCGCCGGGATTGAGCAGTTTTGCCTCGTCACCGGTCGCGGCAAAACCGCGATTGTGGAACATTTTGACATTGCTTTTGAGCTCGAAGCCACGTTGCGCGGCCGCGGGAAGGAAGCCGAGCTGCGCATGCTGCGCGAATGGCAGTTGCCGCCAGGCGCGATGGTCACGGTGCGCCAGCAGGAGCCATTGGGCCTCGGGCACGCAATCTGGTGCGCGCGGGCGTTCATTGGCGATGATCCGTTTGCGATCTTGCTGCCCGACGATCTGATCCTGTCGGAAACCCCTTGCACGACGCAGTTGGCCAACGCCTATTACGAAACCGGTGGTTGCGTGGTGGCGGTAACCGAAGTGCCGCATGAGCAGACCAGCCGCTACGGTATTCTTGATATTGCGTCCGATGATGGCCGTCTGGTCGATGTGCGGGGCTTGGTCGAAAAGCCCAAACCAGAAGACGCGCCGTCCGATCTGTCGATCATTGGCCGTTACGTGATGATGCCGGAAATCATTCCGCATTTGGCCCGCCTCGAACGTGGCGCTGGCAACGAGGTTCAGTTGACCGACGCGATGGCTAAGCTGATCGGCCAGGTGCCGTTCCATGGCTTGCGCTACGAAGGCCGCCGGTTTGATTGCGGCGACAAGATTGGCTTTCTCGAAGCCCAGATTGCATTCGCACTGAAGCGTGCCGATATGAGCGATGCGGTGAAGGCGTTCCTGAAGACTTATTGTGCAGAATTATTTGATTGAGGGTATGATGATTGTTCGTCACGATTTTGATCCTACCACTCTGCGCGAATACGATATTCGCGGCATTGTCGGAAAAACTCTGCACGACGCTGATGCGTTCGCCATCGGTCGTTGTTTCGCAAGCGTGGTCGTGCGTGACGGCGGCACGGTGGTGGTTGTCGGCTATGATGGCCGCCTGTCGTCGCCGGGGTTGGAAGCTGCTTTGGTCGCCGGATTAATGGCGTCCGGGGTCGAAGTGGTGCGGATTGGGCTAGGTCCGACGCCGATGCTATACTACGCAACGACGGTGTTGAAAGCCGCTGGCGGCATCATGCTGACCGGCAGCCATAATCCGCCCGATTATAACGGCTTCAAGATGATGCTGGGCGGCAAGCCGTTCTTCGGCAAGCAGATCCTTGAAATCGGCCGCATGGCGGCGGCGGGTGATGTGGTGGCGGAGGCTGTTGGTAGCCATCGTGCGCTGGATGTTTCGGCGGATTACATTGATCGGCTCGCCAAGGATTGGGATGGCGGCACCCGCGCGTTGAACGTGGTGTGGGACAATGGCAACGGCGCTGCGGGTGCGATCATCGAACGACTGGTCAAGCGCCTGCCTGGCACCCATACCGTACTGTTCCCCGAAATCGACGGTCGCTTCCCCAACCATCACCCCGACCCGACGGTGCTGAAGAACCTTGAAGCCTTGTCGGCGGAAGTGCGCGCCCGGAAGGCCGATATCGGCATTGCCTTTGATGGCGATGCCGACCGTATCGGCGTGGTTGACGACGAAGGCCACATGCTGTTCGGCGACCAACTGCTGGTGGTGCTGGCGCGCGACGTGCTGAAAACCCATCCGGGCGCCAAGATCATCGCCGATGTCAAGGCGAGCCAGGTGCTGTTCGACGAGGTTGCCCGCGCCGGCGGTCAACCCGAGATGTGGAAGACCGGGCACAGCCTGATCAAGGCGCGTATGGCCGAAACTGGCTGCCCGCTGGCCGGCGAAATGTCGGGGCACATCTTCTTCGCCGATAAATGGTACGGCTTTGATGACGCGCTGTATGCCGGTGTTCGGGTGCTCGGTATCCTCGCCCGCGGCACTGACAAGATGTCGGCGATCCGCAAGGCTCTGCCTCAGGTGATCAACACGCCTGAATTGCGTTTCGATTGCGCCGATACCAGGAAATTTTCTGTGATCACCGAGGTGGCTGCACGTTTGAA
>JACMOQ010000019.1 GCA_014377905.1 Acetobacteraceae bacterium
TGTCGCAAATTCGTCTTGTGTCAGCCCAAGCGCGCGCCGCAGCGTTTTGGCACGCGTTACGCGCTTCATGCGGGGGGCATCTTCGTCGGTGATCGGCAAGGCGTCAGGATCGGACATTGCAGCGGCGTGGATTTCCGCTTCGGTCATTGGGGGGAACGAATTGGGCACGACCATTGGCACGGTGTTGCCACCCGGCAGAACCTGGTGCAACGCCCCGCTACGATCCATTTGCGCGATAATATTTGTCATGCTCATACCTGTCCGCCTTACGGGCCGAAATTATCCGAATCTTGTCGCCGCGGTCAGTAAACGCCACCGACAACAGAGTTTGGTCACAGCACCCGAGCAGAATCGAACGCTCCTAGCCGTATTCCATTCGCGTATCGAGTTCTTAGACTGCGAATATATCATTGAACGCGCGGGAAGCCTGTTCAAACGTCACGCCATGGACCCGCAAATTACGCGCCTTCTTGTGGTCGTCCCACTCAAACCTAATCACAATATACGGGTTGACCGTAGTATTACCAAGCCCACCCCGAACTCATTCACAAATCCACGACCAGATAGCGCTCCTCCACACTTACCGCGATCCGTTCGGCGACGTAAGGTCCTTCAACCACCGCCGCCCCATCCGCCACTTCCACCGGATAGGTCCGTGTTTTAAACCGCTCTGGCTCGCAATAAGACTGCCCGGTGCGGATGTTGAACTCCCAGCCATGCCAAGGGCACCGCACGATTGCGCCGGCATGCGAATAGTCGTATTTGCCAGGCTCTGGCGCGGTCACCAACCCGGTGATCTTGCCCTCACACATCGGCCCGCCCTGATGCGGGCAGCGGTTGAGCATGCCGTAAAACTCACCATCGAGGTTGAAAATTGCAATCGGCCGGCCGCGCACGCTGACCAGTTTGCGTTCCCCGGGCGCGATTTCGCTTGCGGCGGCGACGACGTGGCGGGACATTGCTAGATCAGCATCTGCCCAAACGGCTTCGTTTGAACAGATAAAGATGATCGTGAGAATATGACTTGCATCATCTGTTCAAACGGCTTCGTTTGAACAGATAAAATTGATCGTGAAAACATCACGCGACGCCGCGATAGACGCGCTGGGCGTTGCCGATGAAGTAATCATGGCGCTGACTTTCACTTATTTTCAACGGCAGGCTGGTCGCCGGGTCGTCATAATCCCAATGCGGGTAATCAGTGGCAAAAATGAACTTGTCCCACCCCGTCCAACCGATCGCATCGGCGATATGGCTGCGCGGCTCGGGTTCCTCCAGCGGCTGGGTCGTCCACCACACGTGGTCACGAATATACTCGCTCGGCAGGCGCGCGAGGTGCGGGGTCTCGGCGCGCAGCCGCTTCCATGCCGCATCCAACCGCCACGCCAAAGCCGGCGCCCAGGCAGAACCGCCCTCGATCATCACTGTTTTCAAGGTCGGGAAGCGGGCGAACACGCCTTCGACCACCAGGCTGTTGAGCAGCGATTGCTGGGCCTGCGAATGGCCGACCATTTCCTCGATATAGTAGCTCGGGTAGCCCGAAGGCGTCATCGGATTGCCGCCATAGCCGAAGGCATGAATGCCAACCGGCATGCCGACCTCGGCCGCGGCTTCGTAAATCGGCCAGTATTTGCGGCTGCCGAGGGGCTCGGATGTCCGGCTCAGCAGCAGCACCTGCACAAAATCCGGGTTGTCGGCGTAACGGCGGATTTCGGCGGCCGACGCAATCGGATCCTCATACGCCACCACAACCGATGCCTTGAGGCGTTTGTCCTGGCTGGTCCACTTCGCAATTTGCCATTCATTGGTGGCGTGGCAAAGCGCTATCGACAGATCAACGTCCTGAATGCCCTGGCCCGAGCCGAGCGGATTCAGAATCCCCAGCACGACGTTGTTGGGGTCAAGATGCTGTTGCTGCATGAAGGCCAATGAACTGCCCTGCTTGCCACCTTCGGGTGGCACCGCGTCGCGGCGCGATGCGTTGGGCTGGCTTTTCGGATAGGCCGGCCCGGACTGCCAGGGCTGGCGTTGCCGTGTGCCGAACTGCGCAATCCGGTCGCGCCATTTCTGGTCCAACCACGGATCGAACTCACTCGCCTTGAAGCGCGCGGGGTGGATATCGCCATCGGCAATGGCGATTTTGCTGGTGGCTTGCACCAACGGCGTGTCACGCAACTGGACGTTCATGCGACGGTCTCCAGCAGGCGCGGGTATGTCGCGCGCGGGTTGTCATGCGTCATCTTACGCACCAGTTCGGCGGGCAAGCCATCGGGAATGGCCGCGTTGCCGTCGAATTGCCAATGCGGATAGTCGGTCGAAAACAGGATAAGCTCATCGGACTGCAAATGATCGAAAATTCGCAACAGGCTGTCGCGATCGGGCGGGCCATCGACCGGTTGCAGGGAAAACCGCACATTGCTGCGCACAATATCGGCCGGCGCACGGTCCACCCAGGGGATTTCCATCCGCAGCCCACGCCAGAATTTAGTCAGCCGCCACAAATGCGCTGGCACCCAGGTAAAGCCCGACTCAAGGAACACGACCTTCAAATCCGGGAATTTATTGAACACCCCTTCGCAGATCAAGCTGGTGAGCTGCGATTGAAACGCCTGCGCCTGGCTGACATAATCTTCGGTGTAATAGCTTGGCCAACCCACCGATGTCGGGGGGTTATGATAGCTCGACCCAGCATGGATGCCGACCGCCAGCCCATGGCGTTGGGCCGCGGCGTAAATCGGCCACATCTGCCGCTTGCCCAAGGGCTGATCGCCGCTGACCAGCAGCAGCACCTGGACAAAGCGCTTATCGCCGGCGCAACGCTCGATTTCGTCGACCGCCAGTTCCGGATTTTGCGCGGCCACAATGATCGACGCCCGCAGCCGTGGTTCGCGGTCCAGCCACTCGGCCGCCATCCACTTATTGACCGCGCGCGCATAGGCCGCCGCCATATCCTCGCTGAACAGCAACTGCACCCCGTAAAGACAATTGGCGATCGCAATTGACGTCGCGAATGGGTCAAGCGCCTGCGCCCGGACCTGCGCCAGGCTGCTCGCCGGCTGGCTGCCATCGGCCGGGCGCCAATCACTGCGACACGTCAGCGGTGAATTGGCCGGGTAGGCGATGGATGCCAGTTCATCAATGCCGCGCACAATCACCTGCTCGCGCCAGTGATCTTCCATATAGGGCAGCAGCGCGGCGACGTTGGGCACGTTCGGGTGGATATCGCAGTCGATCGCGCCCGGTTGGATAATGTGGGTCAATTCAGGTCTCCCTTGGGCGAGATTAGACCCGGAAACCGTGCACGGCTAGGGTAGTTCTGACCATCACTGTAGGGGCTGCAATGACTGATCTCGACCTGCGCCGGCTGGAAGCTATCACCGATCGCCTGATCGCCGGCCATGACCGCCGCGACAGCCCCGGCGTGTCGGTCGGCGTGGTGCGCGACGGCGCGCTGGTGCTGCATCGCTCGGCCGGAATGGCGAGCATTGAACTCGGGGTCCCGGTCGGGCCGGACACCACTTTCCGCATCGCCTCGGTTTCCAAGCAGTTCACCTGTGCCGCCATCCTGATGCTGGCGGCCGAGGGCAAATTATCGGTCACCGATCCGGTGCAGAAATATTTCCCCGACATGGTGGAGTATGAAGCCCCGATCACCATCGACCACCTGATGCACAATAATTCCGGCCTGCGTGACATGTTGCAGAACATGGCCATGGGCGGCTGCGATCTGGCGATACCAATCAAGCTGTCCGATCTGGTGGACAGCATCATGCGCCAGCGCACGCTGAACTTTACCCCCGGCACCCGCTATCTCTACAGCAACAGCAACTTCCTGCTGTTAGGGCTGATCGTGGAACACGTCAGTGGCAGCAAGCTGGCGGATTTCCTGGCAACCAGGATATTCGCCCCGCTCGGGATGAACCGTACCGCCATGGTCGACAACCCGGCGGCGGTAGTGCCCCGCCTCGCCACTGCCTATTTGCCGGACGGCACCGGTTTCCGCCGCGCCCAGCATGCCTACCCGATCCATGGCGAGGGCGCGCTGGTGTCGTCAATCGTCGATCTGGCGTTGTGGCATCGCAATTATGAAACCGGGCTGGTCGGCGGTGCGGCCCTGCGCGTCGCCTTGGAAGCGCAATCCACCTTCCCAACCAGGGTCACCAACCATTATGCCCGTGGCCTCACCATCAGCGATGTGCGCGGCATCCGCACCGTCAGCCATGGCGGGCTATGGCCGGGCTATGTCACTGAATTTCTCCGCATTCCGGCACTATCCACCGCGATCGTGGTGATTTCCAACAATGGTGGCACTGTGCCCTACCGGATCGGCCAACAGCTTCTCGCAGCTCTGCTTGATGGTGCGCCGCACGCCTATCCGGTGCCCGCCCGCCCGGATCATCTCAGCGCCTATGTCGGCCGTTTCATCGACCCCGTTGCGCCGCAAACGATTGACTTCACCCTCAGCCCGGACGGCGACCTGCTCGGCAACCAGTTCGGCACGCCTGGCCCATTCAAGCCCATGCCGGATGGCCGCATGGCGGCTGCACGATCAGCCCCCGATTTCACCTGCCGTTTAATCGACGACGGCGCGGCGCTGGACGTTGAGGAAGATGCCGGCATCGTCCGCCGCTGGGAACGGGTGCTGGACGACGCGCCGTTGCCCGACGATCTCGCGGGTATTTATGTCTCCGACGAAATGGCCGCCCGCTGGGTGATTGCAGGGCCGAGCGTGCGGGTTGACGGCCCGGTAGCGCGGACCGCGGTCTGGAGCCTGGAACCGCTTGCCCCAGACCTGATGCGGATTGTGTCCTCCGGCAGTCTTGGGCAAAGCTGGATGGATGCCAAACTGCTGCGCGACGACGCTGGCAAGGTGACCGGCCTGCTGGTCAATGGCGGGCGGGTTAAGCGTCTGGAACTCCGGCGGGAATAGCAAAACGCGTCAGCCCCGTTATCGCCCCAAAGCCTGGTAACGCCGCATCACCGACTGGAGCTGGTCCAGCGGCAATGCGTGGATGATGCGGCCTGCGCGGCCGATCGTGGTGTCGGCCATGCACAGCGCGTTGAGGATGGCTTCCTCGGTGGCCTCGGCGGCCGCCTGGAACAGATTGGTCATCGCGTCCGGCGCCAGCATTTGCACATCGTGCACTGCGCGACCGGGGATAATGTGATTGCCGGTGGAAAACGCCAGGAAAATATCGCCGCTGCCATTGCCGCCGATCCCGCCAACCCAGGCGAGCCCGGTAGTGGCACGGCGGGCGAGGCGTTGGCACTGGATGGGCAACAAAGGCGCGTCGGTCGCCAGGATCACGATGATCGATCCGGCTTCGTCGGTCACATTGCCGGATCGATGCGCCGGCACAGTCCCCGGCCCGATTTCGCGGCCAACCGGAACGCCATCAACCCGTAATTGCGCCCGCATGCCGTAATTGGCCTGCACCAACGCGCCGACCGTATAACCATCGACCATGCGGGACGCGGTCCCGGTGCCGCCTTTGAATTCATGGCAGACCATGCCGGTGCCGCCGCCGACATTGCCCTCGGCGATCGCACCGCCGGTGGCATTGGCAAAAGCCGCGAGGGCATGTTCCCGGGTGACCGCAAACGATTCGATTTCGTGCAGCCAGCCGTCATAGGTTTCAGCCACCACCGGCAGATGGAACGGCGCATCATGGCCATCAGCGATTTCGCAGATCACGTCGCGGACAATGCCGACCTGGTAGGTGTTGGTGATGCCGATCGGGCAGGACAGCAATCCCTGCTCGGCAATCCATGCCATCCCGGTCATTTCCCCATTGCCGTTGAAACTATGCGTGCCGGCGAAACAATAATCGCCCCATAATTCATCCCCACGCGGCCAGATCGCAGTGACACCGGTGCGCGCGATGTGGGGCGCATCGGCGATCACGGTCGCGTAACCGACCTTGACGCCGGCAACATCGGTGATGGCGTTGAACGGGCCGGGCGGCAAGGTTCCAGTGGTGATACCAAGATCACGCAAACGGGCACGGGTCATGTCAGGCTCCTCCCAAAAACATCCGGCCAATATCGGGGTCATCGGCCATGGCTCGCGCGGGGCCAACATGGGCGACGCGGCCATCAACCAGCACCACGCCGCGATCGGCGATTGCGAGCGCTTGGCGCGCATTCTGTTCGACCATCGCAATCGCGGTGCCGGCCTGGTGCACGGCGATAATTGTTTCAAACAACACGTCCGCGGCCTTCGGCGACAGCCCGGCCGAGGGTTCATCAAGCAGCAGCAGCCGCGGTGAAACCATCAGCGCCATCGCCATGGCGAGCGTCTGGCGCTGCCCTCCGGATAGCGTGCGGGCCGCCGCGCCGCGCTTTTCGGCGAGCATCGGAAAACGCGCGAACTGGGCGGCGATCCCCGCCGCCACCGCCGATTTCGACGCCAGGAAGCCCCCCATTTCGAGGTTTTCTCGCACCGACATGGTCGGGAAAATATTTGCCTCCTGCGGCACGAACGCGATGCCAGCCTGCGCCCGTGCCCGTGCGGATAATGCCGTGACATCGGTCCCATCAAGCGTGATGCGCCCGGCCTTGAGCTGCAACAGCCCGGCGATGGCTTTCAGCAGGGTCGATTTGCCAGCGCCATTGGGCCCGATGATGGCAACCAGTTCGCGATCCGCAACCACCAGCCCGCAGCCCTTGAGGATTTCATCCGCCGCGCCATAACCGCCAACAATGCCGCTTGCGTCGAGCAGGGTCATCGCCGCGCCCCCAGATAGGCGTCGCGCACCGCCTGATTGTCGGCGATGGCGGCAAAACTCCCTTCCGCCAGCACCCGGCCCTCGGCCATCACGATCACCGGGTCACAAAGTTTTGCGATCAGATCCATGTGATGCTCGATGACCAGAAAGGTCATGCCATCATCGCGCAGGCTGGCGATATGCTCGGCGATGGTCTCGGCAAGGCTGGGGTTCACCCCGGCAATCGGCTCGTCCAGCAAGATCATCTTCGGTTCGGCCATCAATGCGCGGCCCAGTTCGAGCAGTTTCTTTTGCCCACCCGACAACGCCCCCGCCGGGTTGTTGGCGACCGCGAGCAGGTTAAGCCGCCGTGCAATGCCGATGGCGCGATCTAGGATTTCCGCCTCACGCGCCGCGCCCGTCCCGGACAGGGCGGAAAGCACGCCTTCGCCCGGCTGATCGGGGGCATAAAGCATCAGATTATCCAGCACCGAAATGCGCGATATTCCCCGCGCAATCTGAAAGCTCCGGGTGAGGCCGGCACGGGTGATGCGATCGGCCGTCCAGCCGGTGATGTCGCGCCCGGCAAAGCTCACCCGGCCACCATCGGGCGCAATCACACCGGATATGCATTGAAAGGCAGTCGTCTTGCCGGCGCCATTGGGGCCGATCAGCGCGGTAACGGTCCCGGCGTTAACCGAAAAATCGGCGCCACGCACCGCGTGCACACCATAAAAGCTCCGGGTCAGGCCAGCGATTTCCAATAATGCCATCTTGCCATCCTCCGAGCTTCGGGGTGCAGTGCATCCGATTTTCCGGACGACCACAAGGACTGACGTCATGCGTCTGCTCAGCAGCACCATCCGCCCCGCCGGCCGCATCATTCGGTTCCATTTCGATGGTGCCGAGATTGAGGGTCTGGACGGCGAAACCATCGCCGCGTCCTTGTCGGCGGCAGGGATTGTGGCATTCCGAAAAACCCCGTCCGGCGCCCCGCGCGGCCTTTATTGCGGCATTGGCGCCTGTTTCGATTGCGTGGTGGCCGTCGATGGCCGCATCGGCCAGCGCGCCTGCATAACCAAGGTCGCCGATGGCATGGTGGTCGCCGGTGCAATGCCCGAAACCCTCGCCCCGCTCACGCCCGATCCGACCACGCCTTTGCCGCGCGAACAAATCTGCGACGTGCTGGTGGTCGGTGCCGGGCCGGCCGGCCTGTCGGCAGCCCTCGCTGCGGCCGAAGCCGGGGCCGAGGTCATCGTGCTTGATGAACGCGATGCTGTCGGCGGCCAGTATCACAA
>JACMOQ010000243.1 GCA_014377905.1 Acetobacteraceae bacterium
CAAAGCCTGGCCTTCAGCCGAGGCAATATCCAACGTCACCGAGCGCTTGTTGCGATTAACCCCCACGAAATACGCGCTCTCCCCCGTCCCCGGCATTACCGGCGGGGCAAACCCACGCGTGTCATCCCCCACCCCAGGACGCTCAATCTTAATGACCTCCGCCCCCATATCCCCCAACATCTGCGTACAAGTCGGGCCGGCCAAAACACGCGTCAAATCAAGCACGCGAACTCCGCGCAATGGGCCAGTGGGTTCGGGAAGGGACATGTTGGGTCTCCATGAGGCGGAAGGACGTAAGGAAGGCAAATGCCGGGGCACTGCCCCAGACCCCGCCAGGGGCCGAGCCCCTGGACCTCAACCCCTTAAGAAAGAAAGGGAAGAAAAGCGAGGGGGCTGAGGAAATGGTTGCGACCATTTCGCCAGCCTCCTCGCTTTTCTCCCCTCGCTTCAGGGTATGGCATCCAGGGACCTTCCCTGGCGGGGGCGGAGGGGGCAGCGCCCCCTCACCTCGCCTCCCCCTAGTTCTTCGCCTTATCGACCAACGCGTTCTTCGCGATCCACGGCATCATGGCTCGCAGTTTCGCGCCGACTTGTTCGATCGGGTGTTCGGCGTTGCGGCGGCGGATGGCTTTAAAGCTGGCTTGTTGGGCTTTGTTTTCCAGCATCCAGTCGCGGGCGAAGCGGCCGGATTGGATGTCAGTGAGGACGCGTTTCATTTCGGCTTTGGTTTCATCGGTGATGATACGTGGGCCGGTGACGTATTCGCCGTATTCGGCGGTGTTGGAGATCGAGTAGTTCATGTTGGCGATGCCACCTTCGTAGATCAGGTCCACGATCAACTTCACTTCATGCAGGCACTCGAAATAGGCCATTTCCGGGGCGTAACCGGCTTCGACCAGGGTTTCGTAGCCGGCGCGGATCAGTTCGACGAGGCCGCCGCAGAGCACAACCTGCTCACCGAACAGATCGGTTTCACATTCTTCCTGAAAGGTGGTTTCGATGATACCGGCGCGGCCGCCACCGATGGCGGATGCGTATGACAGCGCGATTTCGAGCGCGTTGCCGGATGGGTTCTGATCAACGGCCACCAGGCACGGAACGCCGCCGCCGCGCTGGTATTCGCTGCGGACGGTGTGACCGGGGCCTTTGGGGGCGATCATGAAGACGTCAATATCGGCACGGGCTTCAAGCAATTTGAAATGCACGTTAAGCCCATGGGCAAAGGCCATCGCGGTGCCGGGGCGCATATTGGCATGCAGACTGTCGCGATAGAGATCGCCCTGGCCTTCATCGGGGGTGAGAACCATGATGACGTCAGCCCATTTGGCGGCCGCGGCCGGGTCCATGACCTTGTGGCCGGCAGCTTCGGCCTTGGCGATGCCGGCCGAACCCGGACGGAGGGCGACGACGAGTTCCTTGGCGCCGCTGTCTTTGAGGTTGTTGGCATGGGCGTGGCCCTGGCTGCCGAAGCCAACGATGGCGACTTTTTTTGACTTGATCAGGTTCACATCGGCGTCGGTATCGTAATAAACGCGCATGGCGCAGGCTCTCCTGTGGGGAATTAGATAATGGTGGCGCCGCGGGCGAGTGCCGCGACGCCGGTGCGGGAAACCTCAGCGAGGCCCAAGGGCCGCATCAAGGCTGCGAAGGCATCGAGCTTGTCGCTGTTGCCTGTCATTTCGAAAACGAAGCTTTCGCTGGTGGCATCCACCACCCGGGCGCGGAAGGCGTCGGCGAGGCGTAGGGCCTCGGCGCGCTTTTCGCCAGTGGCGATCACCTTGATCAACGCCATTTCGCGGGCGATATGCGGACCGCCGAGGGTGAGATCGGCGACCTTGTAAACCGGGACGAGGCGATCAAGTTGCGCTTTGATCTGTTCGATCACCATATCCGTGCCCGACGTTACGATATTGATCCGGCTGCGATGGCCGTTATCGTCGACTGGAGCGACGGTAAGGCTGTCGATATTATAACCACGGCCAGAAAACAGGCCGACCACGCGCGCGAGCACGCCAGCTTCGTTTTCGACAAGCACCGAAATGGTTGCCGAACGGATGACAGGAGACGTCATAAAATTCTACTCTCGATCGAGGATCAGACCAACGCCATTCCAGCATCGGTCAGTTTGGCGGCACCGGCATCCGCGATGTTGGCCCCGTGTTCGGTGCCGAGGATCATTTCGTTGTGCGGCGCGCCGGACGGGATCATCGGGAAGCAGTTTTCCTTCTGATCGACGCAGATATCGGCGATGACCGCGCGGGGCGAGGCGATCATTTCGCGGATCACGTCATCGAGTTGATCCACGCTGGTCGCCCGCAGGCCGGTGCCGCCGAAGGCATCCGCGAGTTTGACGAAATCGGGCAGCGCCTCGGTGTAGCTTTCCGAATAACGGCCACCGTGCAGCAATTCCTGCCACTGGCGCACCATACCCATATACTGGTTGTTGAGGATAAAGACTTTAACCGGCAGTCGATATTGGCAGAGCGTGGACATTTCCTGAATATTCATCAAAATTGAAGCTTCGCCGGCGATGTCGATCACCAACGCGTCGGGGTGGGCGATTTGCACCCCCATCGCCGCTGGCAGACCGTAGCCCATTGTGCCGAGCCCGCCGGAGGTCATCCAGCGGTTGGGCTTGTCGAAACGGAAATACTGCGCCGCCCACATCTGGTGCTGGCCAACTTCGGTGGTGATGAAGGTGTCGCGGCCAGTTTCCCGGGTAATGTCATACAGGCGCTGGATCGCATATTGCGGCTTGATGATCCCGCCGGAAGCCTGGGTTTGATCGAATTTAAGACAGTCGATACCACGCCATTCGGCGATCTGCTTCCACCAGGCGGCAATAGCGGGGCGATCGACAGGGGTCGGGTCGGCATCCCAGGCTTCGGCGAGCATGGCAATGGCGCGACCGGCATCGCCGACGATGGCAATATCGACGCGGACGTTCTTGTTGATGCTTGACGGGTCGATATCGATATGGATTTTTTTTGAGTTCGGGCTGAACGCGTTGAGCCGGCCGGTCACCCGATCATCGAAGCGGGCGCCAATGTTCAGCATCACGTCGCACCCATGCATCACCAAATTGGCTTCGTAGGTGCCGTGCATGCCGAGCATGCCGAGGAATTGCGGGTCATTGGAAGGATAAGCACCAAGCCCCATCAACGTATTGGTAATAGGGTAGCCCATCTTACGAACCAAAGCCGTCATCGCAGCCCCGGCTGTGGGGCCGGCGTTGATTACGCCACCGCCCGAGTAGATCACCGGACGCTTGGCCGATTTCAGCAACGCAACGGCGCGGGCGATGGCGGAGCGATCGGGCTCGGTTTGCGGGCGATAGGACCGGTGCTCCGCGGTCGGCGCCGACACGTAGGGGGCTTTGCCGATCAGGATATCTTTGGGAAGATCGATGACCACCGGGCCAGGACGGCCGGAGCGCGCGACGTAAAACGCTTCGTGGACAATTCGGGCGAGGTCTTCCGGGCGCTTGACCAGATAGTTATGCTTGGTCGCAGGGCGGGTGATGCCTGTCGTGTCGGCTTCCTGGAAGGCATCATTGCCGATCAGGTGGGTTGGAACTTGCCCCGTGAGGCAGACCAACGGGATGCTATCCATGAGCGCATCGAGCAGGCCGGTGACTGCATTGGTGGCGCCTGGACCCGAGGTCACCAGCACGCAGCCGACGCGGCCGGTGCTGCGAGCGTATCCTTCGGCCGCGTGAACTGCCGCCTGTTCATGGCGGACGAGGATGTGGCGGATTGCGTTTTGTTGAAAAATCGCATCATAGATCGGGAGTACCGCGCCTCCCGGATAGCCGAAAATAACCTCGACGCCCTGTTCCTTTAGGGCGCGCAAAAGTACTTCGGCGCCGGCTTGGTGGGTTTCAACGGGGTCGGGGGCAGCAAGGATCTGGGTCATGCAGCGTGGTCTAGTCTGCCTGGACGGCCGCCGTCAACCCGACCTTTGAATAAACGACAATATATCAGACGATTCTCTTTCCGAAAATTGCGTAAAATTGGTAATTTTATTTTGTATTGTATGCGTCCGCTCGGCAGCGGCCATGCGTCGGTGGCGGAACCAAGTGGCTTGGCGCTTGGTGTATTGGCCGGTGGCGGTGGCAATGCGGTTGATGGCCTCGGGAAGATTAGTCTCGCCACGGAAATGGGCAGCGAGTTCGGGGACGCCGTGGGCGCGCATGGCGGGCAATGCTGGATCCAAGCCCAAGGCGACAAAATTGCTCACTTCTGCGACCATTCCGGCATCCATCATGGCGAGTAAGCGGTCGGTAATGGCGGCGCGCAGAATGTCACGCGGCGGGTCGAGCACAATCGCGGTGAAGTGCCAGGGTGCTGGTATACGAGGTTCGGCCTGCCATGCCGCAAGGCCCCGTCCCGTTCCGCGCCAGACTTCCCAGGCGCGCGCGACCCGTTGGCTGTCACTTGGACGCAAGCGCGCAGCTGTCGCCTGATCGACCTTGGCGAGGGCAGCATGCAAGCCATGCGGGCCATGTTCGGCGAGCAGAAAGCGCGCCTCGGCGCGGGCCTGCTCGCCGCATTCGGGGATTTCAGCGATACCGTCGGTGAGGGTGGAAAAATACATCCCCGTGCCACCGCACAAGATCGGCAGGCGGCCTTGAGCGCGGGCGGCTTGCATTTCGGCAAGGGCCGCAGCGCGCCACCAAGCGGCGTTGCCGGCCTCGGCGGCCGGGCGGACGCCATAGGGGGCATGCGGTGCCTGGGCTTCGTCGTCCGGGCTTGGGCGGGCGGTGACAATGCGGAGTTCGCGATAGCATTGCATCGCATCAGCGTTGATTACCACGCCGCCGAGGCGCCGGGCGAGGCCGAGCGCGAGCGCGGATTTGCCGCTCGCCGTGGGGCCAGCGACAATCAAAGCATGCGGCAGACTTGCCCCGCCGGTTGGTTCCTCGCATATCCCGCGCATGACCTATGTTCTTACCCTGATCGCCGACCGCCGCGCTACCACGCTCTCCGCCGGGCAAATCGAGGCGGTGCGCGATGCCGTCTATGGCGCCCCTGCGAAAATCCTCTCCGACGGCGAGGCCTGCGACATTGCCACCCGCACCCCGCCGAATATGACGGCGGTTGCCGCCGCAATTGGCGAGGCCCGGATCGATGTGATCACCACGGCTGCCCGCAACCGGCGCAAGGCGGTGCTGATCGCGGATATGGACAGCACGATTGTGACGTCGGAAACGCTCGACGAAATCGCCGCCTATGCCGGACTGAAGGACGAAATTGCCGCGATCACGCGGGCGAGCATGAATGGCGAAGTCGACTTCGCGGATGCACTGCGGCAGCGGGTGGCGATGCTGAAGGGGTTGTCAGTCGATGCGTTGGAACAGACCTGGGCCACGACCGAGCTAATGCCCGGGGCGCGGGAACTGGTGGCAACCATGCGGGCGCACAACGCGCTGACCGCGTTGGTGTCCGGCGGGTTCACGTGGTTCACCGGGCGGGTGGCTACCTTGGTCGGGTTCGATGAACATCGCGCCAATACGCTTCTCGAAGCCGACGGGGCCCTGACCGGGAAAGTGGGGGGGCCAATTCTCGACCGAGACGCGAAATTGGCGACCTTGCTTGCGCTGGTGGCCGAACGCGGGGTGCAGATGGCGGCGACACTCGCAATTGGCGACGGGGCGAATGATCTGGCGATGCTGCGGGAGGCCGGACTAGGAATTGCCTATCATGCCAAGCCGATCGTTGCCGCGGAGGCGCGGGCGCAAATCCGGTTTGGCGACTTGCGGGGCGCGCTGTTTGCTCAGGGGTATGCGGCGAAGGATTTCAGGAGCGAGTAAAATCTTATTTTGTCGAAAAAAAAACAGATATTCGAGGGCGCGCTAATTTGCGGCTGACCGGAATTACGTCGCTCGCGCCACCTTGCAAGCCCAGTGGGGCGCTCCAGGCCAGCGCATGAAGTTCGTTGGCTGTGCGGCGCTGGTCACCGGCGCCAATCGCGGCGTGAGGGAGGTTTTAGTGAAAGCGCGCATCGCGCGTGACCCGAAAAAGCTGGAACGGTTTTCGGGCGTGGTTTGCAGATGATGCGCAAAACCGCGTGACCGGTCGTTGCGATCGCAGCCCTGCCACTGACGATCAATCCAAGCAACATCAGGAACTCTGGACAATCCGACGTCAATTTTCCTTTGACGATGTATGTGA
>JACMOQ010000020.1 GCA_014377905.1 Acetobacteraceae bacterium
CCGCCCGCCACAGCGCAATCAAACGCTCCAACCGCCTGCGTATTCGGCCAATCCTGCCCCAGACCGCCACCAGCAATACGGTCAAATTCCGATCACGGGCCGCCCTGGCCGCAATCGCGGCTTGCAGGTCAGCGAGGATCAGGAATAAATTGTTCATCGTTTCTGTGTATTTTAACTAACTATTTTTGTCAAGCAAAATCACATCAACCTGCCGCCTTTCCTCCTTGTCCGCTTGCGCTACACTGCTCCGCAAAACACCACGTGGGAGAGAAAAATGGCCAAAGTCGCCGTCGTCACCGGGGCCAACGGGCGCATCGGGGAAGCCACCTGCCAGCGCCTGGCACAATCGGGCTATACAGTGGTGGGCATTGATCGCGGCCCGACCGGGATTGGCAACTGGGCCTATTACCCCTGCGATCTGATCGACATTGATGCCCTGCGCGAAACGCTCGCCCGCATCGAGGCTGATCACGGCCTGATCCGGGTGTTGCACAATAATGCCGGGATTTATCACACTGGCGGGAATTTTCTGGAGCATACGCCGGAACTGTTTGACATCACGATGGATGTGAATATCCGCGCGCCGTATTTCGCCGCCCAGTTCGTCGCCAAACGCCTGATCGCGGCCGGCGAAAGCGGGGCGATTGTGAACACTGCCTCGATGGCGGGTGTGCTGGGCAGCATGCAGATCGACTATGCCGCCTCGAAAGCCGCGGTGATCAACATGACCAAATCGCTCGCGCGGTCGTTGGGGCGTTACAACATCCGGGTCAATGCGATCGCGCCCGGGCTGATCGAAACCGCCATGGGTGCCCAGGCCCATCCTGGCGTGCGCAAGTCGGTCGAGGCATCAAGTTCGTTGCGCCGCATCGGCCAGCCCGAGGAAATCGCCTCAGTGGTGAATTTTCTGGTGAGTGACGACGCGAGCTATATCACTGGCACGACATTGGATGTGTCAGGGGGAACTGGCTAATCGCGCTGGGCAGTCCGTGCACGACCACGGCGGATTGCAACCGCCCTACGCCAAACCGAAAGAACGCACTGCCAGCGCAATAACCCGATGGGCTTCCGACCACAGCCCAAACCGCGTCAGATCATCCACCCGCGCCCAAACCACGGCATCAACATCATCGCCATGGCGCGCCTCGTCACCTTGCCACAACCCGGCGAAATCCAGAATAGTGTAATGATATTGCACCCGCCCATCCGCATCGTGGCGAATGCTGTCAACGTTGGCCACCAGTTGCAAGGCGCCAATCACCAGCCCGCATTCTTCGAATAATTCCCGCCGTGCGCCGGCCTCGGCGGTTTCCCCAACATCCTGCGCCCCACCCGGCAGCGCCCAGCGCCCGAGGTCGGGGGCCTTGCCACGCCGCACCAGCAAAACCCCCGGCCCCGGCCGCAGCACGACAATCCCAACCCCAACAATCGGCCGGGCCGGATACTCCCGGCTCATCGTCCCCCTCCGCAGACCCAAGCCAACGGCAACAAAGTATCAAAAAGTTTTTTTGGTTCTTTTTGTTCACAAAAAGAACTGCTTGCCGTCACTGGCTCGCCGCCGGCTTGGCCGGTTCCTCCGCCTTCAGATCATCCATCACCGGCAGAAAAGATTTTTCCTTCCACGCTCCAAGCTGAAACGCCCAGCCGGCAAATCCTGCTTGCAACGCCGCCGCGCCATCGCCGGCGGCGGCAAGCTGCACCCAGATATCCTTATCGGCGCGCGCCACGCTGACGGTAATTCGCACCCCGTCGGTCAGGGTATAAACCGCTTCACCGATCTTTTCTCCCGGCGCTTTGGCCGCTACGCTCACATCGGTCAGCGTCAGTTGCGCCAGCGCACGAAACACATCTTCCACCCGGTAGTCATCCAGCGGCGGGTGATCCCCAGTAAGCGCCGGCTTGCCATCGACTTTGGCGAAGTTCAGCACCGCCTCGCCGCGGCGTGACACAACGCTTGCGACCCGATCGAGCGGAATATTGACGATATCGCGTTCGAACCACAGCTGCGGATCGCCATCGACCTGGACGCGCCCTTCGGCGAGCCAGGACTGCGCCTCGCCAGGGCGGCGAATATAAAGGGTTTCCGGCAGGTTGCCGGCGGTACGAACCCGACGATGGCCGGTGATCAGCTCGGCGATTGGCTTGCCGCTGGCATCGAGGACACGTAACAAATTCGCGGTCGAATTCGCGCCCATCGGATCATCGACGCCAAGGCGGTCATACTGGGTGGGATCGGCGGTGCGCAGTTCACTGATGCGCAATTCGGTAAGCCCGGTCAGCATTTCGCGCAATTTGTCCTGTTGGACCTTGTAGCCGTTGCGATCCGCCAGCCCCCAGAATTCTGGCCCACGCACGATGCGCAAGATTTTGCCCTTGTTGGTGATTTCGATCGTGGCAGCGGTTTGCAATTTGCCGGCAAGCTCGGGGAACACCAGCGCGCCCGAGGCGATTACGACGCGGCTGTCCTGGTTGGCGCCGGGGCCGAAATACCAGCCGCCAGCGAGTACGATGGCCCCGATCGCGGCGAGTACGAGTGTTCTCATGCCCGGGCCCTCGCGCGCATGCGTCGGCGCGCCAGCCCCATCCCGATTGCCAGCACCGCCGGCACCAGAACGATGTCAGCCAGGCGCAGCTTGGTTTCGAGGGCGGCGATGTCGCGGCGCAACTCCAATTGCACATTGCGCAGTTGCTTGCGGGTATCGGCAACGTCGCGGCGCAAGGCATCGATGGTGGCGCGCTGTTCTTCCGAAATCACCGCCGCCGCCTTGTCGGTGCCGCGCCCGGTGCGCAGTTCGGTGAGCTTCTTCTGGGTTGCATCAAGATGGGCCTGCAAATCCTGCTCGGACTTACGGAAACGCGCCTCGGCTTCCTGCTGCATCGCTTCGACCCGCGCAAACGGGCGCAACGACGCGCTGCGGCTGCGCAAGCCGATCAGCGCATCGCCGCCGGCCAGGGTGCCGATCAGGTTGGAAACGAAAGCGCCATTGTCGCTGAACGGGGTCGCCTGCTGCTGGCCATAGAAATCGGCGATCTTTACCCAGAAGCGATCGGCAAGGATGTCGCTATCGGCAACGACCACCATGTTGGCCGCACCATCGGTCTGGGCTTTGAAGGCGGGCAAGGTCACGCCGTCTTTCGCCGGCTCCGGCGGTCCGGTGAAAGCCGATTTCAGCACCCCGCGCACCCGGGCCGCGATCACCCGAGGGCCGCCTTCGGGCTTGAAACCGGCGAGGATCTTGGCGGGCTCGGGGAAGGTCTTCACTTTTTCGACCGGCAGCATTCCCGACTGCGGGCTTGATGCCAGCAAGGGCGTAAAACTGATCTCGGCGCCGTCTTTCTTGCTGACCATGCCAGCGGAAGCGACGGTAACCTGGGTCAGGTCGGCGGTCGCTGGATCGTCTTTGTTGAGGCCGTTTCGGATATTGTACCAGGCAATGAAATCAACCGACTGCACCCGGTCCCCGGGGCTTGCCCGCACCCGCCACGCGCCGGTGAGGTCGGCGACGATCTGGGTGGGGTCGAACACGATGCCCCAGGCGTCAAACAGTTTCGCTAGATTGGAACTGGTGTTTTCCGGCGGCTGGCCGGTCTGGCTCGGGGCTTGCGCCATGGCGTCCGAATGGGGATCGACCATCGCCATCAACCGGCCGCCGCGCATCACGAACTGGTCAATCGCATAGAGCGTCGCATCCGACAGGTTCTGCGCCTGGGCGACCAGCAGCACCTGGATTTCGGGGTCGATCACCTGGACATCAGTCGGCACTGACTTGACGGTAAAGGCTTCGCGCAATTGCATCGCGGCAACCCAAGGCTGGCCGCCACCACCCCCCTGTCCGCGCATCGCCATCATCATCGCGCGCGGATCGCCGTCGAGCGGCAATGATGACATCGTGCCGATCACCGGGCGCTTGGGGCTGGACAATTCGAACACCAGCTTGGACAGATCGAATTCGAGGAAACGTTCACGTTCCGGCTGGAAGAAGCCGATGGTGCGTTCATCATCCAGCAGGTTCGATGCCGCGAGGCCGAAATAGACTTGCTCGCCAGACTGGTCGATCGGCACGCCTTGCAGACCATAGGCGACCGCGCGGTCCTCGATATCGCTGAACGGTTCGGGGTCGTAGAATTCGAGCCGGATTTTGCCAGCCGAATTGGCGGCATATTCGCGCAGCATTTCACTGACCCGGTCGGCATAAGCGCCATAGAGCGGGATGCGGGCCCCGAGCGCGCGGGAATAGTACATCCGCACGGTGATCGGGTCCTTAAGATCGGCGATGATCTTTCGCGTGCCCGCCGCCAGCGTATAAAGCTTCTGCTGGGTGACATCGGCACGCACATGCGCGAGCCGGGTTTCAGCAAAAATGTTGATACCAACAAGGAACGCGGCGACCGCCCCGACCCCGATGAATGATGACCAGATACGGCGCATGCGTTCAATCCGCCTTGCGATGTTCGATGATGACGGTATTCAGGAAAAGCCAGAACCCGATAAAAGATGCGAAATAGACCAGATCGCGCAGCGCGATCACCCCGCGGGTGAAGCTCGCGAAGCGCTCGGCCACCGACACCCGGCGCGCGAGTTCGGCCAGCACCGGCGTGTTGCGCGACAGGAATTCAGTAACGACCGGGTACGATGCGACGGCGAACACAAAGCACACCGCCAACGCCAACACAAACGCAATCACCTGGTTCTTGGTCGCCGCCGACAGCGCCGAGCCGACCGACAGAAAGGCGCCGGCGACCAGTAACGCGCCGAGATAGCCACTGGCGATCACCCCGTTATCCGGTGCGCCAAGGTAGTTCACTGTCAGCACGAACGGAAAGGTGAGCGCGAGCGCGATGGCGCAAAACCCCCAGGCGGCGAGGAATTTTCCGACCACTGCCTGGCCTTGGGTGATCGGCAGGGTGAGCAGCAATTCGATGGTGCCAAGCCGGCGTTCCTCCGCCCACAGCCGCATGGTGATCGCGGGCACCAGCAATAAAAACACCCAGGGGATGAAGTTGAAGAACGGCGCGAGATCGGCCTGATTGCGGTCAAAGAAATTGCCGAGATTGAAGGTCAGCGCGCCTTGCAGCGCGAGGAAAATCACGATGAACACGGCCGCGACGGGCGTCGCAAAATACCCGCCCAATTCACGGTGGGCGACGATGAATGTGTTGCGCATCAGGCAGCCTTCGGCAAAGTGAGGTCACGGAACACGTCATCAAGCTTGCCCGATGCCGCGCGCAATTGCAGCTCGGACGGGGTCGCATCGGCGACGATGCGGCCGTTGGCGATGATGATGGCACGGGTGCACACCGCATCGACTTCTTCCAGAATATGGGTCGAAATCACGATCGCCTTTTCGGCACGCATCTCCGCGATCAGCTTGCGGACTTCGTGTTTCTGATTGGGATCGAGCCCATCGGTCGGCTCGTCCAATATCAGCACTTCGGGATCATGTAGCAACGCTTGGGCCAGCCCGACACGGCGTTTAAAACCTTTGGACAGGGTTTCCACCGGTTGCAGCCGCACCCCGGCCAAGGTGGTCATCGCGACGGCGCGATCGACGCGGCGGCCGAGCTCGGCGCCGGAAAACCCCCGAATGCGGCCGCAGAATTGCAAGAAGGCAAGTACGGTCATTTCGGGATAGGTTGGCGCGCCCTCGGGCAGGAAACCCAGGCTTTTGCGGGCGGCGAGCGAGCGGGTGCGCACGTCATGGCCGCAAATCCGCGCCGTGCCGGATGATGGCGTCATGAAGCCGGCCAGCATGCGCATGGTCGTGGACTTGCCGGCGCCGTTGGGGCCGAGAAAGCCCAATACCTCGCCACGCTCAACATTGAAGGAAATATTGTCCACTGCGACAAACGCGCCGAACCGTTTGGTGAGACCCTCGATTTCGATCAAGGCTGCCATCGCCGCGCTCCCCTGCTGTTCGACCGGTCAGGGAATAGAACAATCAGGGCTGATTGCAACTCCTGGCGAATTAATTCCCGGCAAGCTGGAAAAATTCGCCGCTCAGTGCGAGATTGCGGCACAGACGCGGCCCGTCGTCGCGCCGCTGAGCAACGATTTTGCAATGGATTGGCCGCGCGATATCACGCTCCAGCCGTTACCGGAACGGCGGCTCGTCAAAACTCCTCAGTTTGCGGGAATGCAGCCCGCCCAGATTGCCGCGCACCAGGTCGAGTGCGGCAATTCCAATCGCCAGATGCTCACCCACCGCCCGCTGGTAAAAGGCGCTGGCCGAGCCAGGCAGCTTGATTTCGCCATGCAGTGGCTTGTCCGACACGCAGAGCAAAGTGCCGTACGGCACCCGCAGGCGGAAACCCTGGGCGGCGATGGTGCCGCTTTCCATATCGACCGCGATGGCGCGCGACAAATTGATACGGCGGCGTTCCTGGGACCAGCGGAGCTCCCAGTTGCGGTCATCATATGAAACAACGGTGCCGGTGCGCAGGCGTTGCTTCAATGCATCGCCCCGTTCGCCGGTCACCAGGGCTGCGGCTTCCTGCAAGGCCAGTTGCACTTCGGCCAGCGCCGGAACTGGCACTTCCGGCGGCAGCAGGTCGTCAAGGATCTTGTCGCGGCGCAGATAGCCATGCGCCAGCACATAATCGCCGATTGCCTGTTGCTGGCGTAAGCCCCCGCAATGGCCGATCATCAGCCAGCAATGTGGGCGTAGCACGGCAAGATGGTCGGTGATGTTCTTGGCGTTGGACGGCCCGACGCCAATATTGACGATGGTAATCCCGCCCTGCCCGTCTGCCCGCGCCAGGTGATAGGCTGGCATCTGGAAGCGCTGCCAGGGGGCTGCGGCCACCAGTACCGCCGCATCCGGGGTATCTCGGCGAATTTCGACTCCGCCCGGCGCGATCAGGCGGTCATAGGGCGAACCAGGATCGGCGAGTTGGTCGAGCCCCCAGCGCACGAACTGATCGACATAGCGTTGATAATTGGTCAGCAGAATCCACGGCTGGATGTCGCGCCAGGATGTGCCGGTGTAATGCACCAGTCGGCGCAGGGAAAAATCGACGCGCACAGCATCGAACAGGCCAAGCGGCATCGGCTCGCCGGCGGCGGCATGCCATAGCCCGTCAGCGACTTCATCACCCACTGCCGATAGCAGCGGCGTGGGGAAATAGCGCGCCAGTTCGGCAGGGGAAACCTCGCCCACCGCCAGTTCATCGCCGCCATCGAGTACGTAGGGGTAGGGGATTTCCTGCGTGCTCAGCCGCACATTGAGCTGCGCGCCGAATTCAGCCACCAGCGGGCGCAGCTGGTCGAGCAGGTAGGGGCGGAAATGGTCAGGCTGGGTTATCGTGACGGCGTAGTTGCCAGGCGTTTGCAAAATCGCCCAGGCACGCCAGGTCGGCGGCGTTGGACCGTCAGGGTGCCAGGACAGCAATAATTCGGGGTAGCGGAATGTTTGCCGTTCGGCGGCGCTCGGCGGGGGGCCACCGGCGACAAAGCGGGCAAGTGCCGCGCGTTGCGCCTGGATTGCTGCGTCATGCAAGCGGGCAAGCTGGTCGAGCGCCTGTTCGGGGGACATTGTCAGCCCCCGATACGGCTGGCGAGGTCAGCCATGACCCGCAGCCGCTCGGCAATGGCTGCGGCCCGCGCCAGCACCCGTTCGGCACGGCGCACCACCGGGACATCGATCATCCTGCCGTCGAGCGCCACCGCGCCAAGGCCCTTGGCGCGCGCTTGCGCATCAGTTGCGATGACTTTGCTGGCATAGGCGATCTCGGCCTCATTGGGCGCAAAGGCCGCGTTCAGCGCCGGCACCTGAATTGGATTAATGCAGGTGGCGCAATCGAAGCCAACCTGGCGGGACCGCCGCGCCATCGCGGTGAAGGCGTCCATGTCGCCAAAGCCCGCCAAGGTGCCGGTCAGACCCATCGGCATGACGCCGGCCGCCCGCGCGGCATGCAGCACCTGCGACTTGGCGACCGCGAGCGCTTCCTCGGTCGGTTCGGCGCCAATAGCACTGGCGAAATCCTCCGCCCCCAGGCTCAATCCGACGCAGCGCGGAGACGCACGGGCGATGGCGCTGGCGTGTTCAAGCGCGGCCGGGTCCTCGACCAGGATCACAAACCAAATATGGCCGTGTGGCAGGCCGGCGATCGCCTCGCGTTCCGAAACCAGTTCATCGAGCAGCGCGATATGATCGGGCCCGCGCGCCTTGGTGATAATCAGCCCGTCAATGCCGGGGAACACCGCCGCCGTGATATCCGGCACCGCGAGCGACAATGGCGCGTTGATCCGCACCAGCACATCGTTCGCCCCGCGCCGCAGTTTCCCCGCCGCCGCGACCAGCCCTGCCCGCGCCCGTGGCTTCTCATCGGGCGGAACGCTGTCTTCGAGATCGAGGATCAGCGCGTCCGCCCCGCGGGTATGGGCGCGATCGACGAAGCGATCGACATGGGCAGGCACGAACAGCAATGACCGCCAGACCGGACGCGCCCGCATGGTCACGACCGTATCAGGAAGCCGCCATCGCAGGGAATAGCCGCCCCGGTGACGAAATCGCTGCCTGAGCTTGCGAGAAACACCGCGATGCCGGCAAGGTCGGATGGGCGCCCCCAGCGGCCAGCCGGGGTCCGGGCCAACACGCTTTCGTTCAGCCCCGGCACCTGGGTGCGGGCGGCGGCAGTCAGTTCGGTATCAATCCAGCCCGGCAGGATCGAATTGGCCTGGATGTTGTCTTTGGCCCAGGCAGTCGCAATCACCCGCGTATATTGCACGATGGCGCCTTTCGACGCCGCGTAAGGGGCGGCGTGCGGCGCGCCCATCTGGCTCATCACGCTGCCGATATTGATGATCTTGCCGCCACCTGCCTTGACCATTTCGGGGTAGGCGGCCTGGCAACACAGGAACGCGCTGGTCATGTTGGTGTTCATGACGCGGTGCCAGTCATCTTCGGTATAGTCTTGCGGATTCTTGCGGATCGCCATGCCGGCATTGTTGACCAGGATATCGAGCCGTCCGTGCAGTGCCACGGTTTCGGCGATCAGGCGCGCGCAATCGGCTTTTTTGGTGACGTCGGTCACAATGAATGACGCCTTGCCGGGCAGTGTTGCCGCCGCCTTGAAGCCCTTATCCTGGTTGCGGCCTGCCAGCACGATCGTCGCACCCGCGTTGGCAAGACCGATCGCCATGCCCAGGCCAATCCCGCCATTGCCCCCCGTAACGATGGCAACTTTGCCGGTCAGATCGAATGGATTCATTGTTTCGGTCTCCCTTATGGTCCGCCCTCACCCCGGCTTTCCCAGGGGGAAAGCGCTGTTGCGTCCCTAGCCAATCACCTCGGCATGATGGCACGCAATCAGATGCCCCTCCAACAGCCGGGGCTCGGGCCTTTCTTCAGTACATAACGATGTCGCATGCGGGCAGCGGCTGGCAAAGGCGCAGCCGGGTGGTGGGTTCAGCGGGGATGGCAGTTCGCCCTTGATGGTCAGATGGGTTTTGCGCTGGGTCGGATCGACCGACGGGGTCGCGGCCAGCAGCATTCGCGTGTACGGATGGCGCGGGGTGGCGAACACACTCGCCTTGGGCCCGTGTTCGACCGGCCGGCCGCAATACATCACCATCACCTCGTCCGCGATGTGGCGCACCACGCCGAGGTCGTGGCTGATGAACAGATAGGCAAGGCCGTATTGCGCCTGCAAATCCATCAGCAGATTAAGCACCTGGGCCTGGATGGAAACATCGAGCGCGGAGACCGGTTCATCGGCGACCAGAATGCGCGGGTTGAGCATCAGCGCCCGGGCGATGGCGATGCGCTGGCGCTGGCCGCCGGAGAACATGTGCGGGTAGCGCCCCCACTGATCGTCGCGCAGGCCAACCTGGGCCATCATCGCACGCGCAGCCTGCTGGCGGGCGGCGGCGTTGCCCTGGGCGTTGATTACCGACGGTTCCTGCAGGATGTCCCCCACCGTCTTGCGCGGATTGAGTGATCCGTACGGGTCCTGAAACACCACCTGCACCGACAGTCGCAGCGCCTTGCGGGCGGCCGCATCGACACCGACGGTGGGTATGTCGTCAATCATCAGCTCGCCGCTGGTCGGAGTTTCCAGCAGGGTCGCGACGCGGGCCAAAGTGGATTTGCCGCAACCGCTTTCCCCCACCACCGCCAGCGTCTGCCCGGCCCTGAGGCTGAAAGATACGCCATCGACGGCTTTAACCAGGCCTTTTTTGGCGAATAATCCGCCGCCAACTGGATAATGCAGGCGCACATCATGGGCTTGCATAAGCAATGTCATGCCGCCACCAGCGGAAAATGGCAGCGCACACCGTTGATCGGCAGCGGCTGCTCGGCACCGCAGCGATCGGCGTAAAACTTGCAGCGCGGCCCAAACAGGCAGCCAGTTGGCCGGTCATCGATGCCGGGCACGGTGCCGGGTATGGTTGGCAGCCGGGCGCGTCCGATGGCGCGTTCCGGCAACGCATCGAGCAATGCCGCAGTATAAGGATGGCGCGGGGCAGCGAATAGCGCCTCGGTGGTTTGTTGCTCAACCATTTGGCCGGCATACATCACCTGCACAAACTGCGCGGTTTCGGCCACCACGCCCATGTCGTGGGTGATCAGCACCAGCGCCATGCCGTGCTGGGTCTGCAGGTCGATCAGCAGATCGAGGATCTGCTTTTGGATGGTGACATCGAGCGCCGTGGTCGGTTCATCGGCAATCAGCAAACGCGGATTGCAGGCGATTGCCATCGCGATCATCACGCGCTGGTTCATTCCCCCCGACATCTGGTGCGGGAAGGCGCCGGCGCGGCGGCCGGCATCGGGGATGCCGACCTGATCGAGCAGTTCGACCACCCGGTCCCGGATTTTGTTGTTGGGCACCATGCGGTGGGTGCGGAGCGATTCCGCGATTTGCCAGCCCACCGAATAGCACGGGTTGAGCGATGTCATCGGCTCCTGGAAAATCATCGCCATGTCTTTGCCGACCAGCTTGCGACGATCGCGGGCCGACAAGGTCAGCAGATCGGTGCCATCAAAGCGCAGCACATCGGCGGTGACCTTGCCGGGCCAGGCGATCAGCCCCATCGCCGCCAGCATCGAAACGGATTTGCCCGACCCCGACTCGCCGACCACGCCAAGCACTTCGCCGGCATCGACGGTAAGATCAACGCCATCGACCGCACGGAAGCGGCCCCGCGCGGTGCCGAACTCCACCGCCAGATTGCGAATTTCCAGGAGTGCCATCAGCGTTTCAACTTCGGATCGAGCGCATCGCGCAGCCCGTCGCCAAACAGGTTAAAGGCCAGCACTGTTACCAGAATGGCAATGCCCGGGAAGGCCAGCACCCACCAGGCGCGCTGGTAATATTGCAAGGAACTCGACAGCATCGTGCCCCATTCCGGCGTCGGCGGCTGGGCGCCGAGGCCCAAGAAACCCAGCGCCGCCGCATCGAGCACCGCGGTTGAAAACCCCAACGTTGCATGCACGATCAGTGGCGCCATGCAGTTGGGCAGCACGGTATCGAACATCAGCCGCGGCATCGATGCACCCATGGCGCGCGTTGCGCTCACGTAGTCGCGGTTCAGTTCAACCAGGGCGGACGCGCGCGCGAGGCGGACATAGCCCGGCAAAGTCACCACGGCCACCGCGATCATCGCGTTGAACAGGCCCGGCCCGATGATCGCCACCACGACAATCGCCAGCAGCAGGCTGGGGAATACCAGGATCACA
>JACMOQ010000244.1 GCA_014377905.1 Acetobacteraceae bacterium
GCATCGACCCGACCCGTAAAGCCACCATCGTGGTCAAGTCCGCGCATCATTTCCGCGCCGCTTTTGAACCGATTTCACGCGAGGTGATCACCTGCGACGGCGGCGGCCTCGGCGCGGTAATCCTCAAGCAGGCCGGCTTTAAGAACGTCCGCCGCCCGATCTGGCCGCTTGATGACATCGGCTGACCTCGAAGCCATCCTTCGGGGCAATCCGTGGGTGGCAGCGCTGGTGCAGACCTGTGGCGCCGTCGCTTTGGCATGCCGCCGACCACCGGCATCACCATGGGCGCGCCAAGACGGCACGTTGGGCGGCGATCTGGCCGGTAACGGTGTGCCCGTGGGACGACACAGCTTGCACCGCGCGTTCTAAAGTGGGAAACTAACCCACGTTTTTTGTGCGAGACTCGCCGTTGACCGAACCCACCCCAGATCGCCCGCAAATCCCAGCGCCCGACGCGTTGATGACGCCCCTCGCCCGCTTGCTGCGGCCGTTGGTGCGCCTCGCGATCCGCGCTGGCATCACCTTCCCGGTGCTCGAAGACCTGTTGCGTGGCCTGTTCGTTGATGTCGCCCAGAACGATATTCTGCCTGATACGAAATCGCGCACCGATAGCCGGATCAGCTTGCTCAGCGGCGTGCATCGCAAGGAAATCCGCCGTCTGCGGCTCGCACCGCAAGCCCTGCTCGAAACGCCACCGATTGTCACCATTGCCAGCCAGATCATCGCGCTGTGGCTGGGTCGCGCGCCGTGGATGGACGCCGATGGCTATCCCCGACCGCTGCCGCGCGGGGACGCTGAAACCAGTTTCGACAGCCTGGTGGAATCGGTTACCAAGGACATGCGGCCACGGGCGATCCTGGATAGCTGGCTCGCCGATGGCATCGTGACCGTTGATGCGGATGATCATATCTGCCTCAACCAAGCAGCTTTTGTGCCGGCGCCAGGCCAGGCGGCGCAGTTGTTTTATTTCGGCCGCAACCTCGGCGACCATATCGCCGCAGCCAGCGCCAATATCACCGCCCCAGGGGTACCGCCGTTCCTCGACCGCAGCCTGCATTACGACCGGCTGCCGCATGATGTCGCCGACAAACTCGCGGAAATTGGGCGGGTCGCGGCGCAGAAAATGCTGCTTGAGGTCAATCGCGCCGCCTTGCGTCTGACCGAGGGCACCGACCAGCCCAACCAGCCGACGCGGCGGGTCAATCTCGGGGTCTATCTGTTTATCGACGACGATACCGGTCCGGGGCCCACGCCATGATTGCAGCGCGGAGAATTGTGGCGCTCGCGGCACTGCTGCTGCCGCTTGGCTGCGCCGAACCTGTGCCTTCACCCGCCAAGCTGGCCTGCGCGGTCACCGAGGACGGATTTGCCCCCAAGCGCCTGACTGAACGCGGCATCGGTGGCACTGGCGCGCCAATCGTTCTCGCCGATCGCGGGATTGGCGGTACCGGCGCCAAAACCGGGGTGCAAGGCGTTATCACCGGCTTTGCCAGCCTATGCGTCAATGGACTTGAACTCGACTACGACCCCGCCGACCCGATCGATGTCGATGGCACCATTCAGGTGGCGCGTGATCTGCGCATTGGCCAGATGGTGACCTTGCGCGCCGAGTCTGAAGCTTACGGTGTCGTCGCCCGCGCGATGGCGGTCCGCCACGTGGTGTCTGGGCCGATTGACGGCATCGCCAATGGCGGCAGCCGGCTGGTGGTCGCAGGGCAAGATGTCCGGCTCGGCGGCAACTCGTCCGGGGCTGGCAGTTTGGAAGTTGGACAATGGGTTGAGATCAGCGGTTTGCGCGACCCGGCGGGCTTCATTCTGGCGACCCGGGTCGATCCGCGTCCGTCCGGCGAGGCCATTATCACCGGCAAGGTTGCCGGCCCACCCAACGCGCGCCGGATCGGCGGCGCCGCCCTGCGCGGCAACCTGGCGCGCGTGACCAGCGGGGATACAGTGTCGCTAATCGGCCTTTATCAGGACGGCGTGCTGACGGTGCGACAGCCCGTCGCCACTGCGCGACCGTTGCCCCTCGGCCAGGCTGGGCTGGTCGTGGTTGAGGCGATCGCGCAAGGCACCAGAACCGCCAATGGTCGCCCTGCGCTGCAGGTCGGTGAGGACATCGTGGCAGCGATTGGGCCAAATTTCGGCAACATCCCGGCCAACGCCACCCTGATGGTGTTGGTGTTGGAGCAAGCCGCGACCGGCGAACTGACCGCGTTATCCCAGCATGACGGGCGCCTGGAAGGCGGATCGTCGGCAATCACCACCGCCACGCCGACCACTCTCGCACCCCACGTGGCCACCGTGACCATGGTTGGCAGTTCGGCCCCCAAAACTGGTGGCGGGACGTCTGCCAAGACCGAAGGCGCGGGCAGCAAAGGTGGCTCCGGTGCCGGAGGCAGCAGCGGCCACGGCGGCGGCCGCGGTGCCTCCGGCCCGGCCACTAAATAGCGCGCCTTTAACGCCCGATCGCGTAGCCCTGCATGCCGCGCGGGTTGGCGCCGGCGAACATCTGGCCGTCGGGTTCGATCTTCGCGCCCGATAGCCGGCCCTCGGTCCACAGATCGCCCATTTCCGCCTTATGGCCACGCGCCAGCAGATCGGCGAGCACCGCCTTATCGAAGCGCCCTTCGATCACCAGCTTGCCCGGCCGGGCCGCGCGCGGCCAGAAGCTCGATGGGAAATGCTCGGTGTGGAAGCTCGGCGCGTCGATGGCTTCCTGAATGCCCATCCGGTGATGCACCAGACGCAGGAACATGATCAGCTGCCACTGGTCCTGCTGGTCGCCACCCGGCGTGCCGAACGACAGCCAAGCCTGCCCGTCGCGCAGCGCCATGCTGGGCGACAAGGTGCTGCGCGGGCGCTTTCGCGGCGCGATGGTGTTGGGATGGCCGGGTTTGGTCCAAAACATCTGCCCGCGGGTCGACAGCGGGAAGCCGAGTTCCGGGATCACCGGCGATGATTGCAACCAGCCGCCGGATGGGGTGGCGCTGACCATGTTGCCCCAGCGATCGATGATGTCGATATGGCAGGTATCGCCGCCGGTGGCGCCGAGCCGCGCCATGGTCGGCTCACCCACGCCAGGTGCCTGCGTCAGCAGCGCCAGCCGGTCCTCGGCATGGTGATCGACATGGGGCTGGAACCCCAACACGTTCCCGGGGCGCAGTTCCATTGACGCCTGATCGCTGATCAGCCCACGCCGTTCGTCATTATACTCGCGCGACAACAGCGTGCCGAGCGGGACTTCCGCCTGGTCGGGATCGCCGTAATAGGCTTCGCGGTCCGCCCAGCCGAGCTTCATCGCCTCGGTCACGGTATGGACGAACTCGGCGCCGACCGGGTCCATCGCGCCGATGTCGTAACCTTCCAGGATCGCCAGCGATTGCAACATCGCCGGCCCCTGGGTCCAGGGGCCGCATTTCAGCACGGTGTAGCCGTGATAGTCATGCGCCAGCGGGTCTTCCACCGGAGCGGCCCACCGCGCCATGTCGTCGGCGGTCAGCAGGCCGCGATGGCGCCGGCCGGAGGTGTCGAGCAATTCGTTCTCGGCATAAACCCGCCCGATCGCCTCGGCCCCCCAGCCGCGGTAAAATGCGTTGCGGGCAGCATCGATCCGGGCTTGCCGGCTTGGCCCGACCGCATCGCGGCACAAACGCTGCCAGGTCGCGGCAAGCGCGGGGCGGCGAAACAGCGTGCCGACCTCGGGCACTTTGCCGCCGGGCAGCCAAACCTCGGCCGAGGTTTTCCATTCTTCCTGAAACATTGGTGCCATGCCGGCAATGCCAGCCGCGACGCGCGGCACGACATGAATGCCGTTGATCGCGTAGCCGATGGCATAGTCCAGCACCTGCGGCAGTTCCCAGGTGCCCCAGTCGCGCAGCATCCGCATCCAGGCATCGAAGGCGCCGGGCACTACGGCGGGCAGCAGCCCGGTGCCGGGCACCAGGTCCAAACCCAATGCGGCGAAAGCGGCAGGCGTTGCCGCGTCCGGCGCCACGCCCTGGCCGCAAATCACATGCTGTGTGCCAGTGCGGGCGTCGTGCAAAATGATTGGCACATCGCCGCCCGGACCGTTCAGATGCGGCTCGGCAAGGTTGAGCACAAAAGCGGTGGCGACGGCTGCATCAAACGCATTGCCGCCCTTTTCCAGCACCGACATTCCGACCGCGCTGGCAATCCAGTGGGTGGTGGCGACAACGCCGAAGGTGCCGGCGATTTCCGGCCGAGTGGTGAACATAGATGCCAAGTCCCTGGTTGCTTTTGCCGCAGGGTAAACGCATGACGCCATGGGTCAAATCGGGAGCGTCGCATGCTAGTCTTGGTGGTCGGTCCGTCGGGTGCCGGCAAGGATACGTTGCTCGATCTGGTGCGCGCTGGACTCGCCGATGAACCGCGTGTGCGCTTCGTCCGCCGCGAAATCACCCGCCCGGCCAATGCGGGTGGCGAAGATCATATCGCCATCACGTCGGAGCAGTTCGCGGCCCGGCGCGGGCAGTATGCGCTGTCGTGGCAGGCGCACGGCCTGGGTTACGGCATCCAAGCCGATATCGCCGACGACCTTGCCGCCGGCCATGTCGTGGTGGCCAATATCTCACGTGCGGTCATTGGCGAGGCGTCGGCGCGGTTTGCGGTCCACGTTCTTGAAATCACTGCCCCGCCCGTCGTGCTGGCGCAACGGTTGGCCGCGCGTGGGCGGGAAACCGCAGCCGATATCGGTATCCGGCTGGCGCGAGAGGTGGCGTTGCCCTCGGGCGTGGCAGTGACGCGGGTGATAAATGATCGCACGCCGGCCGAAGGGGCGGCAGCCGTGATGGCGTGCCTGATGAGGTTGGTGCAAGCCTCGCCCCCCGGGCCTTTCCCGAAGTGAGAGGGGGGCCCTAAAATTTATTTTTCGCGCATGGCATCCACGCTGATTTGCGACCCGTATCGCAGTGGTGAAGGGGGCGGCACTCCGCCGCGTCCCATAGCACCGAGGAATTTTTTCATGCGCGCACGCTATTCCATCCCCATGACCATGGCCGCCATTCTGGTCGCCGTCTGCACCCAGGCCGTGGCGCAAGCCCCCACCCCGGCTGTCGCAGGCCCCGCGCCGGTCATGGTCGGTGGCCAATCGATGTTCGCCGGCAAGGACATTATCGACAACGCGGTGAACTCCGCCGATCACACCACCCTGGTGGCAGCCGTCAAGGCCGCCGGCCTGGTCGCAACCCTGAAAGGCCCAGGCCCGTTCACGGTTTTCGCACCCACCAACGCCGCCTTTGCCGAGCTTCCTGCCGGCACCGTGACCACCTTGCTGAAGCCGGAAAACAAGGCGACGCTGACCAAAATCCTCACCTACCATGTCGTCGCCGGCAAGCATGATTTCGACGGGCTGCACAAGATGGTGATGGACAACAAAGGCACCGCAACACTTACCACCGTTGCCGGCGAAAAGCTGATGATCAAAATGAACGGACCGCACAACGTTCTTGTGATCGACTCCAAGGGCACCACCGCCCACATCACCACCTATGACGTCGTGCAGTCCAACGGCGTGATCCAGGTGATCGACAAAGTTATGATGCCGGGCTGAAGATAAACGGTGCGGCTCCTGATCGAGCCGCACCACCTATCCCAAAGTCGGGTCCAACCGGTCGCGCAACCAATCACCGAGCAGGCTGACGGCAAGTGTGGTGAGAACAATCACCGTGCTTGGCGTCAGCAAAATCCATGGCGCCCGGGTCAGATATTCCCGGCCGTAGCCCACCATATTGCCCAGGCTGGTCATTGGCGGCTGCACCCCGAGCCCGAGGAATGACAGGCCGCTTTCCAGCAGAACAACTTCTGGAAACGATAAGGTTGCCGACACGATCAAGGTCGACGCGATATTCGGCAGCACATGGCCAAGATAAATCCGCATCGGCTTTGCGCCAAGTTGCCGGATCGCCGCCGCATAGCCCTGGGCATTGGCGGCAATCGCCAGTCCGCGCGAAATTCGTGCGTAACGTTCCCAACCGTACAGGCCGAGAAGACAGGTAAACAGCAGCAGCGAATTGCCGAAAAATGCCAGCACCGACAATGCCAGAATCAGAAACGGCATTGAGGCCTGAAAATCAATCAGCATCAGAACGATCTGTTCGACCCAGCCGCGAAAATGTGCGGCGAGGAAGCCCATCGTGGTGCCGAACACGGCCGCGATGATGGTGGCGCCAAAAGCAATGCGCAACGACATCTGGATCGACACCAGCAAGCGGCTGAGCACGTCGCGGCCCAGTTCATCAGTGCCCAGCGCATGCGCCCAACTGCCGCCAAACCCCACCGGGGGGGTCAGGCGGGCGCGCAGATCTAATGCGGTTATCCCGAACGGGCGCAGCCAATCGGCAAAGATCGCCACGAACAGCACCGCGGCGAGCCAGGTGATCGCGATCGCAACCGCAATCGGCATCCGACGCCGCCGCGCGGCGGAATTGGGCTGTGCCCGCGCCGGCAATACCAGGTCAGACATTAATGTGCCCCCGTGCTGGCCGTGCCGCGCAGCCGCGGATCAAGCACGCCATAGAGCAGATCGACGATAAAATTGGCGGTGACCATCGTTACTGCCACCAGCAGCAAGATGCATTGCACAATAGCCAGGTCGCGGTTGGCGACGGCGACCACGAGCAGCCGGCCCACCCCCGGCCAGGAAAACACGCTTTCCACGACCACCGCACCCGCGATCAAGGTGCCGACCATGAAGCCGACAATGGTAACGGTGGGGATTGCCGCATTGGGCAGCGCGTGGCCGCGCACCACCGCCGCCCACGGCACGCCCTTGGCGGTGGCGGTGCGGATATAGGGCTGGCCGAGCACTTCCAGCATCGCCGAACGGGTAAACCGCGCCAACACCCCCGCGCCGCCAAGCGACATGGTGATCACCGGCAGAATGATATTGCGCCAGCTATCCTGGCCACCCGATGGCAACCACCCCAGGCTTACCGCAAAAATCAACACCAGGATCAGCCCGAGCACAAAGCTTGGCACGGTGAAACCGGCCACCGCCAGCGCCATCACCAGCCGGTCGATCCAGCTGTTGCGGTAAAGGGCGGCAAAGACGCCCGCCGGCACGCCGATCCCGACTTTGACGATCAATGCCGGAATGGTGAGCATCAGGGTTGCCGGAATGCGTTCCAGCACAACAGCCATCGCCGGCCGCCCGTCGCGCATTGACTGGCCCAACTCGCCTTGCAAAATGGCGCCGAAATAGCTGAAATATTGCTCCCAGACCGGGCGATCCAGGCCCCAGGCGGTGCGGAAGGCGGCAATCGCCTCGGGCGGCGCCTCGGGTGACATGATGGTCATCGCCGGATCGCCGGACAGGCGCAGCACGATGAAGGCGAAGCTCACCACCAGGACGATGGTCAGTGCGGCGCGCAACAGGCGAAGCCCGAGGAAGCCGATCATGCGCGCCAGCCCTTGGGTCCAAAGTCGAGGAAGAACGATGGTGGCGCCTGCCACGGCAGATCACGGCGTAACCCGGTGAAGGTCGCGTTCTGGTGCAGCACCACATAGGCCGGATCGTCGCGTTCGCAGATTTGCAGCATGCGGGCGAAAATCCTTTTGCGCTCGGCTATGTCGGTGCCGGATTCAAGGGCCGCCGACAGGGTGTTCATTTCGGTATTGGACCATTCTCCATTGCCGGCTTGGGCGCCGTTGGGGCCATGTTGGTTGACAATGGACGAGATCGGGTCATCGAAGGTTGGGGAATTGGACCAGTCGCGCACCCCGCGCGGCCCGGCTTTATCCAGCACCTGGCCCCAATTCTCCTTGACCTCCAACTGCACGTTCAGCCCGACGGCGCGCCACATTTCGACCAGAATCTGCGCGGTGGCGATCTCGGCGGTATAGTAATTATTGCGCGCCCGATAGGTAATCACCTCGCCCTTGTAGCCCGCCGCACGCAGCAGGTTTTGCGCCAGCACCGGATCGAATTTGGGCACCGTCCAGCCTTCGACAAACATCGGCCCGTAGAATGGCCATTGCAGCCCGGCCGGCACTTTCGCCCGCCCCGCCCAGACGCTGTCGACAATCGCCTGACCGTCGATCGCGTGCGCCATGGCGAGCCGCACCCGCGGATCGACCAGCGCCGGATGCTGCTTGTCGAAGGCCAGGATGCGGTGGTTCAGCACCAGCCCGCCTTTGACGGCGAGCTTCGGGTCGCGTTCGATTTCACCGATCTGGTCGGGGGAAATATCGCAGGCGAACTGATATTCGCCGGCCCGCAGACCGGCAATGCGCGACGCCTGTTCCGGCACTTCCAGCAAGCGGATACGGCGCAAAGGCGGCCGCCCGCCCCAATACTGGTCATGCGCTTCGAGCACCATTTCGCTATCGGGCTTGAAGCTGCTGAGCAGATACGGCCCGCTTCCGGTGGCCAGCCGCGCATTGGCCTGCCACGACCCGGCCTCCTGCCATGACCGCCGCGACACGATCTGCCCGCCACCTGCCGAAAGCCGGCCTTCGAGCGTAACATCAGGCTTCGAATTGACCACACGGATCGTTGCGCGATCGACGATGTCGATCCGCTCCAGCGCCGGCCAGTAACGCTTGGCGACCGCGCGCACATCGGTGGGAACATCGGCGCCGAACATCCGTTCGGAACCGAATGAAAACGCCACGTCCTCGGCGTTGAGCATGTCGCCATTATGCAGAACAACATTAGGCCGCAGCGACAATTCGACCGTTGTCGCATCAATCCGCCGCCACGATGTCGCCAGCGCCGGCACCCGTTCCAACTGGCCCTGCTGGTTGCGCCCGATCAGGTTCTCCAGGATCGAGCCGAGCCAGCGTTCCGATACGTTCGACGATTGCTCACGCATCGGGTCTGTCGTGTTGGTGTTGGCGATTTTCTGCACCGCGACCGTGATCGACGGGCGCTGGTCGCTTTGCCCGATGGCAAAGCGCGGCAAAGTCGCGGCAATTCCGGTTAAAGCCAGCCGACGGGTAATTTGGGTCATGCGGCAAGGTCCATGTTTGGTTGTGCCAGATGGCAGGCGACAGAACGCCCGTCCGGCATGGCGCGCAAGATCGGGGTTTCGACCGCGCACGCCGCGATCGCCACCGGGCAACGCGGGTGAAACGCGCAGCCGCTGGGCCGTGCCGCCGGATTGGGTGGATCGCCCACCAGCACGATACGTTCCCGCGCAGTCCGCCCTGGCGTTGGCACTGCTGAAACAAGCGCGCGCGTATAGGGATGCTGGGGCGCGGCCAGCACCTGATCCGCCTCCCCCTGCTCGACAATCCGGCCAAGATACATCACGGCGACCGTGTCGCTGACCTGGCGCACCACTTTCAGATCATGGCTGATGAACATCATCGCGATGCCGCGTGCCTTTTGCAGGTCGATCAGCATGTTGACGACCTGTGCCTGGATGGAGACATCGAGCGCAGATACCGGTTCATCGCAGACCAGTAGCGCCGGATCGGTGGCCAGCGCACGGGCCAACACCGCGCGCTGGCGCTGCCCGCCCGATAAGGCATGCGGATGGCGCGCGGCAAGATTTTCCCCGAGGCCGACATCGATCAGCAATTGCGCCACCCTGGCCCGCCGCGCCGCGGCATCGCCGATGCCGTGGATCACCAAAGGCTCCTCGATCTGACGCGCGATCGTCAGGCGCCGATCGAGCGCGCCGAGCGGATCCTGAAACACCAACTGCATCCGGGCGCGCAAGCGTCGCCATGCATCCGAACCCGGTGGCGGCATTGCCGCGCCGTCGAATTCCACCCGCCCCTCGCTTGGCCGTTCCAACCCGAGTGCCAATCGCCCAAGGGTGGATTTGCCGCAGCCGGACTCCCCGACAACGCCCAAGGTGCGGCCGGCTTCGACCACCAGGCTTACGCCGTCAACGGCGCGGACATCGGGCGACTTGTGGAACAGGCCGCGCTGGCCGGGATAGATTTTGGCAACCGCATCGAGCCGCAATAGAGCCGTCATGCCGCAATCCGCAGGCAGGCGGCGCGATGGCCGCCGGCGACCCGCCGCAAATTCGGTGTGCCGGCATCGCAATCGCTGCCCGCCTGGGTGCAGCGTGGCGCGAATGCGCAGCCCGGCGGCATGTCGGCCGGGTTGGGCACCGCGCCCTGGATCGCTTCGAGCCGCCGCCGCGGCCCGATCATTTCCGGCAAAGCCGCGAGCAGGCCTCGTGTGTAGGGATGGGACGGGGACTGGAAAATCTGGTCCGCCGAACCATCCTCAATCATTCGCCCGGCATACATCACACCAACCTTGGAGCAAAGATCGGCAACCACGCCAAGATCGTGGCTGATCAGCACCAGCGCCATGCCGTGATCCTGTTGCACCCGGCGCAGCAAATCGAGGATTTGCGCCTGGATTGTGGCGTCAAGCGCAGTGGTGGGTTCATCGGCGATTAGCAGATCGGGCCGCCCGGCGAGTGCCATGGCGATCATCACCCGCTGATTCTGCCCACCCGACATCTCATGCGCGAAGCTGTTCAGCCGTCCGGCGGGATCGGGAATGCCGACCTGCTCGAACAACCGCCGCGCCTCGGCACGCGCCGCCGCGCCGGTCAGCCCACGGTGTAGGCGCAAGGCTTCCTCGACCTGCCGCCCAACCCGGATCACCGGGTTCAACGCGCTCGCCGGATCCTGGAAAATCATCGCCACCCGGCCGCCACGCACCTTGTCCAGGGTTTGTGCCGGCGCACCGAGCAATTCCTGCCCGCCGAGCCGCACGCTGCCGCCGACAGCCGCGTGGCCCGGCAGCAGCCCGAGGGCGGCAAGCCAGGTCACCGACTTGCCGCAGCCACTTTCGCCGACCAGCCCGACCGCCTCGCCGGGTTGAACGTCCAGATCGATCCCGCGCAAGGCTGGCACGCCGTCAAACGCAACCGTGAGGCCGCGTATGCTGATCAAATTTTCCATCACCGATGATTGAACGCCAAACGCCGGCATCGGGAAAGCGGGGTCTTGCGGGCTCAGGATCTAGGCCCCCCAATTGGTGGCACGGAAATCCATCGCGAACGACGGCGCCGCCTTCCACTTGATGTCTTTACGCTTGGCGGTGAAGGTCGCGTTCTGGTGCAGCACAGTATAGGCTGGGTCTTCACGTTCGGCGATTTGCAGCATCCTGGCAAAGACCTGCTTGCGGCGCGGACGGTCGGTGCTGGTCTCAAGCTCGAGCGACAGCGTATTCAACTCGGCGTTGGTCCATTCGCCATATTGCTGCTGCTCGCCATTCGGGCCGTGCTGGCTGACCAGCGACGACACCGGGTCCGAGAACACCGCCGAGTTCGACCAGTCACGAATGCCGCGATCGGTGCCGCGTTCGAGAATCTGGCTCCAGTTTTCCTTCATGTTGATCTGCACGTTGAGCCCCACTTCGCGCCACATTTCCACCAGCGCCTGGGCAGTGAAAACCTGGTTGGTGTAATAGTTCGACAGCAGCCGGTAGGGGATCAGGTCGCCCTTGTAGCCCGATGCCTTGACCAAGGCGCGGGCGCGGGCGACGTCGAATTCCGGCACCGACCAGTCGGGCACGAACATGTCACCGTAAAATTCCCATTGCAGCCCGGCCGGCACCCGGGTCCGGCCCGACCACAGGCTTTCGACGATGGCTTTCCGATCAATCGCATGGGTCATCGCCTGGCGCACCCTCGGGTCGCGCAGCTGAGCATGGTTTTTGTCGAACGCGGTAAGGCGGTGATTGGGAATGGTGCCGCCCTGCACCTCGAAGGCGGGGTTACGCTCGATATCGCGGATCTGATCGGGTGGCATATCGCAGGCAAACTGAAACTCACCCGACAACAGCCCCGCGACCCGGCTCGACACTTCGGGCACTTCGACCAGGCGGAGTGTTTTGACCGGCGGGCGGCCACCCCAATACTCGTCATGCGCGTCCAGGATCAGGGTGCTGTCGGCGGCGAAGCTGCGCACCTTGTAGGGGCCTGATCCGATGGGCTTGCGCGCATACTCATTCCAACTCGCCGCATCGGCGAATGCCCGACCGCTGACCACACCGGCGCCCGAGGCCGACATGCGGCCTTCAAGTGTCACATCGGGGGTGCCATTGACCATCCGCACGGTGTGGTTGTCGATGATATCAACCCGGTCAAAAGCCGGGAACAGGCGGCGCGCCACCGGCGGGATTTCGCGCGGCAGTTCACGGCTCGCCGAGGTTGAAATGATCTGGCCCGACAAAGGCAAGGTTTTGCCTTGCACGGTGGGGCGGGTATCGCCGAACATGCGGGCAGCCGAAAAGCTCATCGCCACGTCATCGGCGGTGAAGTCCCGGCCATCATGCATTTTCACGCCCTGGCGCAGCTTGAATTCCACCGTCTTGTCGTCAATCCGGCGCCATTCGGTGGCAAGGCCCGGCTTGGAGGTCAGTTGGCCCTGATAATCGAGGTCGATCAACCGTTCCACGAACATTGGCATCATACGGGTGCCGAGGTTGGATTGCTCGCGCAGGCAATCCAACGTGTTGGAATTGGCGATTTTCTGCACCGCGATGGTGATGCTTGGGCGGGTGTCACTTTGCCCAATGGCAAAGCGCGGCAACGCGGCCGCGACGGCGGCGAGCTTGAACGTGTGGCGACGGCTGATCTTGCGCACCATGGGGGACGACTCCGCTTTTTGATTGGAAACCGCGAGGTAGCAGCCCGGCGCGACACGGCGATGATGCTTTGATGGCAATAGTATGACAGCACCGCACGGCAGCACTTTTGCCGCAACCTTGCGCAATCGGCAGACCTGCGCCACATCCGGCGTCAGACATTAGAAGGATCGCCCGAGCCATGTATAACGATGTGAACCTGTTCATCGACGGCGCGTGGACCGCCCCCGAAGCCGGCAAAATGCTGGTGGTGATCAACCCGGCGACCGGCGAACCCGCCGGCAAGGTTGCCCACGCCGAACGCGCCGACCTTGACCGCGCGTTGGAATCGACCGCCCGCGGCTTCCAGGTCTGGAAAAAGGTCAACGCCTATGAGCGCAGCAAGATCATGCGCAAGGCCGCCAATCTGCTGCGTGAACGCGCGGCGATGATTGCAGGCCTGATGACCATCGAACAGGGCAAGCCCGGCTTTGAAGCCATGGGCGAAACCATGGCGGGTGCGGACGTGATCGACTGGTTCGCCGAGGAAAGCCGCCGCGCCTATGGCCGCATCATCCCCGCCCGTGCCGAGGGCGTCTATCAGCTTGTTATCAAGGAACCGGTCGGCCCGGTTGCCGCTTTTACCCCTTGGAACTTTCCGATCAACCAGGCGGTCCGTAAGGTCTCGGCGGCATTGGCAGCGGGGTGTTCGGTCATCCTTAAAGGCCCGGAAGAAACCCCAGCCAGCTGCGCCGAGCTGGTGCGCTGCTTTATTGATGCCGGCGTGCCGGCGGGCGTGATCAATCTGATCTACGGCATTCCGGCCGATATCAGTTCCTATCTGATCCCGCACCCGACGATCAAGAAAATCAGCTTCACTGGATCCACCGCCGTCGGCAAGCAGTTGGCGGCGCTGGCCGGGCTTCATATGAAGCGCATGACGATGGAACTCGGCGGTCACGCCCCGGCAATCGTGTTCGGCGATGCCGATGTCGATGTGGCGAGCAAGCTGCTGGCGACCAACAAATACCGTAATGCCGGCCAGGTTTGCGTCTCGCCGACCCGGATGCTGGTGCATGAAAGCGTCTATGAGCGTTTCGTGACCAATTTCGTCAGCATCGCCAAAGGCATCAAGGTCGGACCGGGCGATGACAAGACCACCGTGATGGGCCCGCTCGCCAATGCGCGCCGGATCACCGCGATGGAAAGCATGGTGGGTGACGCGGTGCAAAAGGGCGCGACGCTCGAAACCGGCGGCAAGCGCATCGGCAACAAGGGCAATTTCTTCGAACCGACGGTGTTGACCAACGTCAACACCGACATGCGGGTGATGAATGAGGAGCCGTTCGGCCCGCTCGCCATCATTGCCCCATTCAGCAGCTTTGATGACGTGGTGGCCGAAGCCAACCGCCTGCCTTATGGCCTTGCGGCCTACGCCTACACATCGTCGGCCAAGACCGCCAACGCGGTGGCGGCAGCGGTTGAGTCAGGCATGATGTCGATCAACCATCACGGCCTTGCACTGCCGGAAGTGCCGTTCGGCGGCATCAAAGACAGCGGTTATGGCAGCGAAGGCGGGTCCGAGGCGATCGAATCCTATCTGAACACCAAGTTCGTCACCCAGGCGGGCTTGTAGGTGAACGAGGCGCGGGGTCAGTTATTCTCTGACTCCCGCGCTGGCGCCAACAACGTCGTGCCGCCATCGACCACCAAAGTCTGCCCGGTAATATAGCGGGACTGGTCGGACAGTAGAAACCTTACCGCCATGCCGACATCCCAGCCAGAACCTTCAGTTTTGAGCGCTGACGCCTGCACACGGCCGGCGCGGGCTGTGTCCGACATGCCGCGGGCATAGACCATCGGCGTATAGACCGGGCCGGGCGCGACGCAATTCACCCGCACCCCCTGCGGGCCGTGATCCACCGCCATCGCCCGTGTCAGCCCGATCACCGCGGCTTTGGACGTGGTATACGCGGTCAAACCGCGCGGACGCAGCGCCGAAATCGATGACACATTGACGATCGCCCCGCCCCCCGCCGTGCGCAACATCGCTGGGATGGCGTGCTTCGAGGTCAGGAACATGGTCTCGACATTAACCTGCATCACCCGCTGCCAATCCGCCTGCGGCAGATCGACCACACTGCCGCGACTGCCGATCCCGACATTATTGTCGAGGCAGTCAAGCCGACCATAAAGCTGCAAAACAAGTTCGATCATCGCGGCACATTGCGCATCGTCGGTTGCGTCAAACGCTGCGGCTGACGAAACACCGCCCTCGGCTTCGATCATTTCAACCGTGCGTTGGGCGAGCGCAAAATCGCGATCCACCACCAGCACCTTGGCGCCAGCGCGCGCGAGCAGGATAGACGCCGCCCGCCCGTTGCCAATGCCGTCACCCACCGCGCCGCCTCCGCACACGATCGCCACTTTGCCGTTCAGGCCCCATTCGTCAGGCATTTTTTGTCCAGTTCGTTTTAAGAAGAAGTTCTTTTTATGAACAAAAAGAACCAAAAAAACTTTTTGACACTTTGTTGCCGTTGGCTTGGGTCTGCGGCGGGATTCGATCCAACGGAAACAAATTATTAAAGTTTTTTGCTTCTTTGTTCTCAAACAAAGAAGATTTTTCTACTTCCTTGCATCAATAATGCGTCGCGCAATCGCCGCCCTATGCACTTCCGACGGGCCTTCATAAACCCGCATGGTGCGCACCTTGCCCGCCATCAATTGCAACGGCAATTCCTTGGTGACACCCATTGCGCCATAGGCCTGCATCGCGTGGTCGATGGTTTCGGCTGCCATTTCCGTCGCATAGACCTTGATCATCGACGCCTCGGTGCGGACATCGACGCCCCGATCCTGTTTCGCCGCCGCATCCATCACCATCAGCCGGCAGGCGTGGATCTTGGTCGCTGCTTCAGTGATCCACCACTGGATTGCCTGCCGGTCGGCAAGCCGCTGGCCGAAGGTGACGCGCTGCATCGCATGGGCGCACAGCATGTCGAGCGCGCGCACCGCCATTCCAGTGCACCACGCGCCCATTTGCAGGCGCCGCACCGTGAGGCGCAGTTGCATCGGCGCATAGCCGCGGCCTTCTTTGCCAAGCAAAGCGGACGCGGGGACCCGACAATTATCGAACACAATCTCGTAAGTACGGCCGCCGCCAAGCATCTTGATTTCACGTTCGACAATGAATCCCGGCGTGCCTTTATCGACCAGGAAGGCAGTGACACCCTCGGCGCGCTTGCCCTCGCCAGTGCGCGCCATCACGATGGTGAAGTCGCAATAAGGCACCCGGCTGATCCAGATTTTGCGCCCGTTGATCACCCAGTCATCGCCGTCACGCACCGCGCGGGTCAGCATGCCGGCCGGATCGCCACCCGCACCGGGCTCGGAAATCGCGATCGCCGATTTGGTTAGCCCGGCAGCATAGGGTTCGAGGTAGCGCTTCTTTTGATCGTCATTGGCCGCCGCGATCAGCATGTGCAAATTGGGCGAGTCGGGCGGGAAAGTGAACGGCACGCAGGTGCGGCCGAGTTCCTCATTCATCGCCATCAACGCGACGGCCGGCAAATTGGCGCCGCCATAGGCCTCGGGCACATCAAGCGCCCAGAGCCCGAGCTCTTGGCATTTTTCCAGCAGCGGTGCTTCTTCTTCGTGGGTCATGCTAGCCGAGCCGCCCGCGGCCTCGCGCGCAATCACCTGGCGTTCGAGCGGGATCAACTCATTATCGACGAACTTCGCCACCAGTTCCTTTAGCATCCGGTGTTCTTCAGACAATTCAAACATCTACCAAATCCTCCTGCTGGCATATTGTGGGCGACCAGCGCAGGAGGGCAAGGGTCAGGCGCGGTTATAAATATCCTCATAGCGGACAATATCGTCCTCGCCGGTGTAGCTGCCGACCTGCACCTCAATCAGGGTCATCAGATCCTGACCGGGGTTTTCGAGCCGGTGAACGCAGCCGAGGGGCAGGAAAACATGCTCCTGCGCCGCCAGCGTCAGGGTTTCGTGATCGCGGGTGACGATGGCGGTGCCGCCGACGACAACCCAGTGCTCGGCACGGAATTTGTGGCTTTGCAGCGATAGTTTCTGCCCCGGCTTGACCACGATCCGCTTGACCTGAAAGCCTTCCCCGACCGCCAGGCTTTCGTAAAATCCCCACGGGCGCAGAACCCGGTGATGGGTGGTGCCTTGCGGGCGCGCCGCCGCCCGCAAACGATCGACGATTGTCTTCACATCCTGGGCGCGATCACGGTGCATGGCCAGCACCGCGTCTTCGGTAACCACCAGGACCGCATCCTGCAACCCGATAATCGCCGCGAGCGCGCCGTCGGTGCGCACATAACAATTGGTTGCGTCTTCGACCACCGCGTCGCCGATCAGGACATTGCCAGCCGCATCCTTGGCACCGAGTTCCCACATCGCCGCCCAGCTACCAACATCGGTCCAGCCCACCGAGGCGGGCACCACGACAGCCAGGTCGGTGCGCTCGGCAACCGCGTAGTCGATGCTGATGGATTTGCAGCCGGTAAAGGCGGTGGGTTCCAGTCGGATGAAATCGGGGTCTTCACGGCGGTCCGCCAGTGCCGCACGTACAGACGCGACAACCCCCGGCTCGAACCGTGCCATCTCGGCGATAAAAGTGGCGGCGGTAAAGACGAACATGCCGGAATTCCACAGATGCCGGCCACCGGAGACAAACCCAGCCGCCGTGGCGGCATCGGGTTTTTCGACGAAGCGGGCAACGGCGCTGGCACCGTCAATATCCGAAAGCTTAGCGCCAACTTCGATATAGCCATAGCCGGTTTCGGCCGCTGTCGGCGTCATCCCGAAGGTGACGACCTTGCCGCTGCGCGCCGCAGCAATCGCAATAGCCAGGGCATGATGCATAGCCGGCATGTCATCGATAACGTGATCGGCCGCCATAATCCAAAGCACCGCGTCCGGCGTCTGGTCGGCGACCAGCATTGCTGCCGCCAGGATGGCCGGGGCAGAGTTGCGTCCGACCGGTTCAAGCATAATACGGCTGCCGTCTATGCCGCTTTCGCGCAATTGCTCGGCAACCAAAAAGCGGTGATCTTCGTTGCAAACCACGACAGGTGCAGCGAACCCGGCCCCGATGGCGCGGCAGGCGGTTTGTTGGATCATCGTCGCAGTGCCGATCAGGGCACAGAATTGCTTGGGCAGGCTGGCGCGGGAAATCGGCCACAGGCGGGTACCGCTGCCACCGGATAAAATGACCGGAACAACAGGGGTTTCCAGTGTGCCTGAAAGCGATGACATGCCAAATTTCCGCGTGATGATATCCATCTGCATATAGGTAGGTCAGGGTGCCGGTGTCCAGTGTCGGCCCCTATTTGCCCCAACCTGACGGTCTGGATGCACCCCTGCGGGCATGACATCCACACCATAACCTTGCTGAGGGTTGCCGCGGTGCACGGGCCGGAGGTCGACCTCGCTTGGCTGTGCGCCGGCAGTGAATGTGGATCGTGCCCTCGGTTTCAGCCGCCAAATGTCCCATCATCCCAGCATCCTGCAGAACCTCGATCTGGGCCGCCTGATGAAAATCGACTGGATCTATGGAGCGACGCTCGAACTGGCGCGGCTCGGCGGAGTGGCAACGCCCGTGGTCGATTTGCTGGTCACACTGGCCAAATCGTGCGCGCGCGCGGCCGGCTTTATGTGAATTTCAATCAAGTCAATTGACGGATCGGCGCGAGAGCCTAATTAGGCGAGATTGATCGCGGATTTATTTGAACATTCACGAGGGCACCATGGGTTTTTGGCTCAGCGAAAATCGTAATCGCAATATTCTGGCGATGCTTGTGCTGGTCGCCGGCGTCGGATTTTTTGCATTCGGCGATTGGCGGTTCGTCTGGGACAAGGGCATGCGCTATCTGCTGTCACGCCAAGATGCGATTTTCACCCAGAATACCGGGATTTATTTGCTTGGCATTGTCATGGTGATCGCGCTGGAAGTGCCGATGATGGGCTGGCGCAATTCCAGCCTTTATCGGCTGATCCACCCAAGCAAATCCACCGCGGTGGACATGATTTGCTTTGCGATCAGCATCCTGAGAATCGGCGGCATCGGAATATTCATTTTCTCGCTCGGGCTTGCTGACCTGTTTCTGAAACTGATCGACCCGGTCCTGCCGCGAGGGATTTTCAGCTTCAGCAATCCGGTGCTGCAGCTGATTTGGGGGATGATCGCGATCGATTTTTGCAGGTACTGGATCCATCGCACCCAGCATCAATGGAAAGTCTGGTGGGAACTGCATAAATTCCATCACAATGCCGAGGAATTCAATGTCATCACCACATCCCGCGATCACCCGAGCGATGAAGCGGCACTCGCCATTGCTCTCGCCATTCCGTTCGCGCTCCTCGGCGGCAAGGCCGAGCAGTTCCTGTTGCTGAGTGTGCTCGGCGCGATGCATGCCGGGCTGACCCATTCGATGCTGCCATGGAATTTCGGCTGGATCGGGCGCTGGATCCTGGTGTCGCCGATCGGCCATCGTATTCATCA
>JACMOQ010000245.1 GCA_014377905.1 Acetobacteraceae bacterium
AGAGTTCGCGGGTCATTTCGCCACCGGCGATGCGGATATCGAGCTTTTGCCGCAGGGCGACCATGCCGGCGCGGTCGCCACGATGGAGGGGTTCTTCCATCCAATAAACGCCGAGCCGTTCGAGTTCTCGGCCGACGGCGACGGCGTCTTTCAGGGTCCAGGGCGCGTAGGTATCGGCCGGCAGGCGCCAGCCCTGGTTGCAATCGACCATCAGGACAAGTTTGTCACCGATCCGGGCGCGGACGGCTTCGAGGGCGCGGATATCGTCGCGCCAGTCACCGCGTTGGAAGCGAATTTTCATTGCCGGGAAGCCGCGCGCGATGAAGCGCTCGGCGGTGTCGGCCATGCCGGCCGGATCGCGCAGGGTGCCGGATGAGGCGTAGGTGCGTATGCGGTTCGACAGGCCACCAAGCAGTTTCCAGCACGGCTGGCCGGTGATCTTGCCGGCGAGGTCCCACAGCGCCAGATCGAGCGGCCAGCAGCGGCCGTAATGAAACTGAATATGGCTCAGGACGCGGTAGTGGCGTTCGATCAGCAGCGGGTCCCAGCCGATGAACAGATGTTCGTGGCCGGCAAAGCCGAGCATGAGGTCACCCGACCCGATACCGACCAGACCTTCATCGGTATGGACGCGCACAATGGTGGCATCGAATTTGCTGCGCGGGGTGGTGTCCCAGGCGGCACGGAAGGGCGGGTCGAGGGGCAGGCGGTGATGGGTGATTTCGATCGCGGTGATTTTCATCGGCCTAGCCTTGTTCCAGCACCATGCGGGCGAGCATTGGCAGATCCTGGTCGGTCACTTCGCGGCGTGTGCTGTTGCGCATCGGCGCGTTGTCGGGTGCCGCCATTTGTCGGGCGAGGGCTGCGGTGTCGATACCATACTCAGCCAAGGACATTTTAATGCCGGCAATCTGCACCATCCGATCGAAGCCTGCCGCCAAATCGCCGCCCAACAGTGCCGCGACAGCGGCGAAGCGACCATCCGGGTCTTGCGCCGAGACCCAGCCGATGGTTGCGCGCATGGCAACCGCGACGGCGCGGCCATGATGGACATGGGCAAAGCCGCCAACGGCATGGCCGATGCAGTGGGCAAGCGCAGTGCCGGCATTATCGATGGCGATGCCGGCGAGGCAGGCGGCATATTGCAGGCCGGCCCGTGCGATAACATTGCACGGGTCCGCCATCACCTCGGGCAGATGGCGTGCCACCAGCCGGATCGCTGCATGGCAATAAACATCGTTGCCGGCATTGGCAGCCCGGTTGGTGCAGGCTTCCATCGCATGCACCATTGCATCGACCGCGGTTGCCCCGGTTAAACCGGGCGGCAGGCTGAGTGTCAGCAGCGGATCGAGCAGCACCAGATCGGCCCTCAACTCCGCGCCCCAAAGCCAGGTCTTGGCGCCGTTTGCATCGGTTGCGACCGCGGTGCGGGTGGTTTCCGATCCAGTGCCCGAGGTGGTCGGGATGCAGATTTTCGCCAGTGGCCGGGCCGGCAGCGGATTGGCGCATAGGCGGTAATGATCGGCACTGTGGTGGGCGGGTGCGATGGCGGCGGCGGCCTTGCCGACAACGAGCGGCGAGCCGCCGCCGAGGGGGACCACCTGGGCGGCGTGGCCGGCGCGGGCGGGCGCGGGTGTGCT
>JACMOQ010000246.1 GCA_014377905.1 Acetobacteraceae bacterium
AGCGCATCGGCGGCCGTCTGGCGGGCGGCGATTGCGTCACGCCGCGCGGCAACGCTCGCTAGGTCGGGGGTACGGGAAGCAGCGGCCTCGACAAAGTCATGCAGGCTTTGGGACGCGGCGGGCGCGCCGCACTCTGCCGTTGCCAGCAGCGCGCACGCCAACGCGCTGCCGAGGTTGCGGAATGATTGAAACATGGGAAACCCGACTGCAGCATAAGGTGAACGCCGACACGTCTGCGCAATACCGCATAACGCAACATCGAAACAAAGCTTCCGGATACGTCAGGCCATCGGAAGCAGAGCGTCAGGGGTGCAGTCGGGGAGGCGGATTGGACGGCCGGGTTCGCAGGTTCGCCTGGAACTGCGCTTTGGTTGCCGCGTAGGGCGCAAATTTTGGCGCCCGCATGGGTGTGGCCCGCGACGTCACCGGACATACTGCTAAGCAGGATGCACACTGACCAGCCCCACAGCAGGCCATACCGCGATGGGCGGCGCACTCCGGATCATTTGCCGACCCCAATTGTTGGGGCGCGGTCAAGGTGGGGGACACCGATGCATGATCGGCGCTATCGACGCCGTGGGCGTGGGCGGACAGGCTTGGCGCAAGCAAGAACAGGACTGCAAACAGGGCAGTCCCGGCAATGCGCTTCAAGCGTGTAATACCAAAACCAAACTTCATACAGCGGTTGACCCCGTCGAGTGGTTTGTCGTCTTCCACCCAATGCAACGAGAGGCTTCTGATTTGATCTGGTCAAGTAAAATGTCGGAAAGGCAGGTTTTGATCGGGGCGGTGGCGTGCGCCACAGCCCCAACCAATTCGTTCAGCGACCGGCGAGTTGTGCCAGCAAGAAATCACGGAACACTGCCACCCGCTTGGAATTGCGCAATTCTTCGGGATAAACAAAATAGACATCAACCTTCGGCGCCTTGATGTCGGCCAAGACCTGCACCAGCCCATCGGTTTCGGCGTGCATGTAGTCTGGCACCGCGGCGATGCCAAGCCCGGCTTTGGCGGCCACCAGCATGCCACGCAACGAATTCAGTTCCAGCAATGCCTTCCGCGGGCTGCCCGGCCGGCGGCCGATTTCGGCAAGCCAGTTGATATCGGCAACTGGGGCATGATGATCCCCGAACAGGATCAGCCGATGTGCATCGAGTTCCTCGGCGGTTTTCGGGGTGCCGTATTTCTTGAGGTATTCCGGCGACGCGCACACATGCCACTCAATCGCGGTGAGATGGCGCTGCACCAGATCGGGCTGCTTGGGGGTGTGCATGCGGACCGCCACATCGGCTTCGCGCATTGCGAGGTCGAGGTCCGTATCATCAAGCAGCAACTGCATGGTGATTTCAGCATATTGCTCAAGGAAGATCGGCAATCTTGGCGCCAGCCACGAGGAACCAAAGCCCACCGTGGTGGTAACCTTGAGCCGACCCGCCGGCTTTTCCTTGCTTTCGGTCAGCAAGGCCTCGGTCATCGCCAGTTTGGCGAACACTTCGCGCACCGTGCGGTTCAGGCTCTCGCCTTGCTCGGTCAGGATCAGGCCGCGCGCATGGCGGTGGAACAGCGGCACTTGCAAGGCTTCCTCGAGCGCCGAAATCTGGCGGGAGACCGCTGACTGGCTAAGGTTCAGCGTATCACCCGCATGGGTGAAACTGCCGGCTTCCGCGACCGCGTGAAAAACGCGCAGCTTGTCCCAATCCATGTCCTAAGCCTTCCACTGCCGCAGCCAGCCATGATGATTCTGGCGCTGCTTGCTGTTCATACACACTCTAACTTGGGGCGCTTATCACGAATTGCCGAGTCGGTGCCGTTTCTTGTCAATCGTTTTGGCTGGCGAGGTATTTTTCGACTTCGAGCGCCGCTATGCAGCCAGTTCCCGCGGCGGTAACCGCCTGGCGCCACACCTTGTCCTGGACATCGCCGGCGGCAAAAACGCCAGGGACCGAGGTTATGGTGCTGCCGGGGGTCGTGACGATATAGCCATCGCTGTCGAGCGCGACATGGCCAAGAAATGGCGCGGTGGTCGGGGAGTGGCCGATGGCGATGAACACGCCATCCAGCGCGATATCCTGGATCGCACCGCTGGCAGTGTCGACCAGCCTGATGCCGTTGACCGTTGCCGGACTGCCGGCGCCAAGGATTTCCTCAACGCGATGGTTCCACAATACTTTGATCTTCGGGTTGGCAAACAGCCGCTTCTGCAGGATTTTTTCGGCCCGGAAGCTGTCACGGCGATGGATCACCAGCACTTCCGACGCGTGATGGGTCAGGTAAAGCGCTTCCTCCACGGCAGTGTTGCCGCCACCGATCACGGCGACCTTCTTGCCACGAAAAAAGAAGCCGTCGCAGGTCGCGCACGCCGAAACCCCATAGCCGCCCAGACGCTTTTCAGACTCCAGACCCAACCAGCGGGCCTGCGCGCCGGTTGCGATGATCACCGAGGCCGCTAGATAAATATCCCCGCTATCGGTGGTGCAGCGGAACGGGCGGGCGCTGAAATCAACCTCGGTCACCAGATCATAAACGATTTTTGTGCCGACATGTTCGGCCTGGGCCTGCATCTGCTCCATCAACCAGGGGCCCTGGATGGTCTCGGCGAAGCCGGGATAATTCTCGACATCGGTGGTGATGGTAAGCTGCCCGCCGGGCTGCATGCCAGCGAGCATGATAGGCTCCATCCCCGCCCGGGCAACGTAGATGGCAGCTGTGTAGCCGGCAGGGCCAGCGCCGATGATCAGGACCTTGCAGCGATGGGTTTCAGGCATTGGGGAATAGGGTCCGGGAAAGTGATTACCCACCAAGGATAGGCAATTATCCTGCGCTTGGAAACCGATCGCCCGACTGGGGAGTGACACTGGCATCCGCGCCCGCCATCGGCTAACCCTCGCCGCACGCAAAGCAATTGGAGCCGTTGCATGGACCCTGTTCTCGTCGAAGTTACCCGTGGCGCGCGCGTCGAGTCGGTCCATCGCGGGGCTGCCATCGTGCTTGATGCCGTCGGCGGCACCGTCTTTGCGGTCGGGAATGTTGATCAGCCGGTCTATCCGCGCAGCGCGGTCAAAGCGTTGCTGGCGCTACCGATGGTTGAAACCGGGGCGGCGGACAGGTTGGGACTGACCGACGCTGAGATCGCCTTTGCTTGTTCGTCACATAATGGCGAGGATTTCCATGTCGCCGCTGCGGTATCGATGCTCGCCAAAGCCGGGCGGGACGTGTCGGTGCTGGAATGCGGCACCCATTGGCCGGGTTATGACAAGGCGACCCAGGCGCTTGCCGCATCAGGGGGCAAGCCATCCGCGTTGCATAACAACTGCTCCGGCAAGCATAGCGGCTTCATCTGCCTCGCCTGCGATCGCGGCGACGATCCGGCGGGCTACGTGAAGCCCGATCATCCCACCATGCGGGTGATCACGGCGGCGTTGGCGGATATGACGTCCGAACGACTCGACGACAGTAACATCGCCGTCGATGGCTGTTCGATCCCAACCTTCGCCATTCCGCTGAGGGCGTTGGCGCTGGCATTTGCGCGCTTTGGCAGCGGCCAGGGGCTGTCCGCCGAGCGCGCCGCCGCAACGCGCCGCATCCGGGCTGCGGTTGCCGCGCATCCGGAAATGGTTGCCGGCACCGGACGGTTCGATACCAAGCTGATGGCTGCCCTCGGCGTGCGGGTGTTCGTGAAATCGGGCGCGGAAGGCGTGTTCTGCGGTGCGATCCCGGAACTCGGCCTTGGCATTGCAGTCAAATGCGATGACGGGGCAGGGCGGGCGGCGCAGATTGCCACGGCAGCATTGGTTGCGCGCTTCCTGCCACAGAACGGCGACCTGAGCATTCTCGAGGAGCTTTCGCGCCCGACGCTCACCAATTGGAACGGCATCCAGGTTGGCGAAATGCGGCCGACGGCGGCTTTGGGGTAATCCGATGTCATACGCAGAAACTATCCTGACCGGCGGTCGGATTTTTCGTGGCCTGCGCGAAGGCTTTGCCGAAGCAGTAGCCATCGCCGGTGCCCGCGTGGTGGCAGTTGGCGATCGGGAAGCGGTGCTGGCGCTGGCCGGGCCGAATACCAAACGCATTGACCTCGCTGGACGGGTGGCAGTGCCGGCCTTCAACGATTCGCACCAGCATCTGCTGCCGCTCGGACTGACCATGGGCCAGGTTGACCTCAGGAACGAGGTCGCGCCAAGCCTCGATGCGCTGCTGGGTGCCATTCGCGCCGCGGCCAGCCAGGCCCCGCCGGGCCAGTGGATACGCGGGCGCGGGTTCGATGATTCTGTCCTTGACGTCGGGCGCAATCCGACCGCCGATGAATTATCCGCCGCCGCCCCCAATAATCCGGTCTTCATCGTGCGCACCTGCGGCCATGTCGGCGTTGCCAATCACGCGGCGATGGCGGCCGCTGGCATTGACGCCGCCACCCAGGACCCGCCGGGCGGCAGCCTCGACCGGGTCGCGGGTTTGCCGAATGGATCGTTGCGGGAGCACGCGATGCGCCTGGTCAACCGCAAGATCGCCCCGCCGAGCGATGCGCAACTGGTCGACGCCATCGGTCTGGCGAGCCAGGACATGCTGCGCCAGGGCTTCACCCGGGTTATGGACGCCAATGTCGGGATGACGGCCGGGATACGCGAAATCGACGCCTATCACACCGCGCGCGATGGTGGGCAGCTAGGGGTGCGCACCTGGATGTGCCTCGCCGGCAACCCGGACGGCATTGCCGATGCCGCCTGGCAGCGCGGCATACGGCCGATGCAGGGCGATGACATGCTGCGCTATGGTGCAATGAAAGTGTTCTGCGACGGCTCGGCCGGTGGGCGCACCGCCGCCGTTTCTGAGCCTTATGTGCAAGGTGGGACGGGAATGTTCATCTTCCCGACCGAGCAATTCCACGACCTGCTTGGCAAGTATCCCCGCCAGGGCTGGCAATTGGCCATCCACGCGATTGGCGATGCCGCAATCGAAACCACCCTGGTCGGCATGGAAGCCGCCGACAGCGCCGCCCACCCGGTTGCTGGGCGCCGCCACCGGATCGAGCATTGCGAGTTCACCACCGCGAACCAGATCGCGCGCATGGCCGCGCGCGGGATTGAGGCAATGCCGCAAGCGATCTTCATCTACGAGTTTGGCGATATGTATATCCATAACCTTGGCGCGGCGCGGGGCCATGCGTCCAATCCGTGGCGATCCTGGATCGATGCCGGGATGCATCCGGCCACCGGGTCCGACGCACCAGTGTCGTCAACCGATCCGTTCCGCAATATTCACACGCTGGTCACCAGGCGCACCAATCGCGGCACCGTGCTGGGTGCCGATCAATGCTTGAGCGTTGCGCAAGCCGTGCACGCCTATACCTGGGCCGGCGCCTACAGCCAGTTTGCCGAAGCCGATGCGGGGCGCATTCTGCCTGGACAGATCGCTGATATTGCGGTGCTGTCGCAGGATATTTTCGCGTGCGATGTGGAAGAAATCCCCGGCACGCGTGCTGATCTGGTGCTGCGGGGCGGGATCGTGGCCTTCGATCGACACGCATAGGAGTTTGACAGCAATGATCCTCTACGGCGCCCCAATGCCCGCCCCCAATCCGCGGCGGGTCCGCATCTTTCTCGCCGAGAAAGGCATCGTGATCCCCGAGACCCCGATCGACATGATGGCGCGGGAACATAAGTCGGATGCCTTCCTGGCGAAGAATTCGCTCGGCCAAATTCCGGCGTTGGAGCTTGATGACGGGACGGTGATTGCCGAAACCGTATCGATCTGCCGCTATGTCGAGGAAATCCACCCAAGGCCGCCGCTCTTTGGGACCGCTGCGGTCGAGCGGGCGCAGATCGACATGTGGATCCGGCGGGTGGAGTTCGTGGTGATGACCCCGATGCGCAATTTCTGGCGCCACGCCCATCCGCGCACCGCCAAGCTGGTCACCCAGTTTCCCGATTTCGGCAACTCCAATCGCGCCATTTACGTCGATGCGCTGAAATGGATCGACCTGGAGCTGGCCGAGCGCAGCTTTGTTGCCGGTGCGGCATACACCATGGCCGATATCTGCTTGCTCTCGACGGTGGATTTCGCGACCTGGATCGGGCTGGAGATGCCGGTGGAGCTCGCCAGCCTGGCGGCTTGGCATGGGCGGGTGAGTGGGCGTGCGAGCGCAAAAGCATAAGGCAAGACAGCAGGTCTTTTTGTTTCCAAAAA
>JACMOQ010000247.1 GCA_014377905.1 Acetobacteraceae bacterium
CGACGGTTTTGCCCGATCCGGTGCGGGCCGAGACCAGAAGGTCGCGGCCATCCGCATTGGCCAGCAAGACCGCCGATTGCACCGGGGTGGGTTCATCATAAAGACGCGCCGCAAGGGCCGCATCAAGCACGGGATGGATTGGGGGGAACGACATCGGCGGGGCTTAGGACGATTGCACGCCCCGCGCCACTGCCAAAGCTGCGGGCCAGCCCGCTATTCGGCTGCTGTTTGCATCCCGAGGGACGCCATGCGGGCGCGCACCGCGTCCGCAAAGGCCGCGAAAATGCCGCGGGAGGTCTCGTCGTGGTCCCAATCATACTCCGGATGCCACTGCACGCCGACAGCAAAACCTGCGGAGTGCAGCACATGTACGGCTTCCACCGTGCCATCGGCGGCCCGGGCGTCAATAACCAGGCCCGACGCCAGCCGATCAACCCCCTGGTTGTGCAGCGAGTTCACCGCGATGCGGCGTGACTTGGTGATCCGGTGCAACCAGCCACCCTCGGTCACCGCCACCGGATGCGACTTGCCAGTGCGAACCTTGGAAATTGGCGACATCGGGGTGGAATGGTCGATGTGGTCGGGCAAGTCCTGCAAGCGCTGATGCAGGCTACCGCCAAGGGCAACATTCATTTCCTGCATCCCGCGGCAGATCGCCAGCACCGGAATGCCAGCGGCAACCGCGGCCCGGATCAGCGGCAAAGTTACCGCGTCACGCTCCGCATCTTCAGGCGTTTCAGGCGCATGGGCCGGGCCATCGTAATTATCGGGATGCACGTTCGATCGGCTACCGGTGAAAATCAGCCCGTCGAGGCGGGACAGCAAGGTGGCGATATCAGCCTTGTGCCCATTGGCCGGGATCAACACCGGCACGCCGCCAACCACCAGATCGGTTGCGCGGACATAGGTGTTGGACGCTGCGTGGTTGGCCATCCCGAACACGCCAAAGGTCTTTATGCAGCAGGAGATGCCGATCATCGGTTTCATGGGGTGCAAACCATTTCAGCTTACCAAGTGAAAAACATATGCCCGAGCGCGGCAGGTCGCAAGATAGGCAAGGAAATATGTTCTTTGTTTGAAAACACAGCAGCAAAAAAACTTTTACACTTAGCGTGACGGCGCCGTGCCGCCCTGTTCGGTGTGGGTGAATATCTTGTTGTCGAACATTCCGCCGAACTCGGTCTTGAACAGGGACACACGGGTTTCCTGGCCCTGGCCGTCAATCACCGCCCATGACCGCAATGACAGCGGGGCGGTGGCGAAAACCAGGGTGATCGACCCATCCTCCGCCGCCTTCGCGCGATGCAAAGTGATCTGGATTTGCCCGGGCAGCCGGTTGATGGCGTCAACTTCGACATTGCCGGAAAACTGCACCTTGTCGGCCAGCAGGATCGACAACGGCGATGACAGCACCGGGAAATTGTTGGTCTGCCCGAGCTTGGTATCAATGAAAAACCCGACCCCGTAACCAACAATCAGCAGCAACGGGCTGGGCGGATCGTATTCAAAACGCAATTTCCCCGGCCGGCTGATCCAGGCGGTCCCCTCGGTCGTCGATCCGTTGCTGGCGATCTGCAGGAAGCGCGATTTCATCGTCCGAAAGCCGTTGAGGTAGGCTTCGATTCTGGCAATGTCGGCGGCATCGGTCGCTGTCAGCGGCGCCGCTTGCACAGCAGAGGCCCAGAGCAAGACTGCAAGGACAATCCTGATCATCTAAAATAACCCGTCGATCACGCCGTCCGCCATCAGCCCAATCCCCTCGGCGGCCGGGCGGCGCGGCAGTCCGGGCATGGTCATGATGTCGCCAGCCACGGCCACAACGAAGCCCGCGCCGGCTGACAGCCGAACGTCGCGGATCGGCAGCGTGTGCCCCCGTGGGGCACCCAACTTCGTCGGATCGGCAGAAAAGCTATACTGTGTTTTAGCGATGCAGACTGGCACGTTGCCAAAACCTTCCGCCTCGAACCCGCGCAATTTCTTCAACGCGGCCGGCGTGATGGCAACATCGTCGGCGCGATAGATCTGCTGGGCGATGATGCGAAGCTTGTCGGCGAGCGGGGTTTCATTCGGGTAGAGCGTCTTGAAGCGCGCCGTTCTGCCATCCACCAGTTTCGCGACGGTGCGTGCCAGATCGGCAGCCCCGGCCGCGCCATCGGACCAGTGGGTGCAGAGTTTGACCTCGGCCCCCAACCCCGCCATCGCGTCCGTCACCGCGGCAATTTCCGCGTCGGTGTCAGACGTGAAGCGATTCAGCGCCACTACCACCGGCAGCCCGAATTTCTGCATGTTCTCGACATGCTGGGCAAGGTTGACCACCCCGCGCCGAACCGCCGCGATATCCTCGGTGCCGAGATCGGCCTTCGCCATCCCGCCATGCATCTTCAACGCCCGCACGGTCGCGACCACCACCGCGCAAGACGGGGCGAGGCCCGCCAGCCGGCATTTGATATCGAGGAATTTCTCCCCACCCAAATCCGCGCCAAACCCCGCTTCGGTGACCACGATATCGGCGAGCTTCAATGCGGCCGATGTCGCCATCACCGAATTGCAGCCATGGGCGATATTGGCGAACGGGCCGCCATGCACCAAAGCCGGCGACCCGGCGAGCGTTTGCACCAGATTGGGCGCCAGCGCATCGCGTAACAATGCAGTCATTGCGCCATCGGCGTGCAAATCCTTCGCCGTTACCATGCTGCCGTCGCGGCGGTTGGCCACCACCATCCGGCCCAGCCGGTCCTGCAAATCCACCAGATCGCGGGCGAGGCAGAACACCGCCATCACTTCGCTGGCAACCGTGATGTCGAATTGTTCCTCACGCGGGGCGCCGTTGCCGCCACCGCCAAGCCCAACGACGTTTTGGCGCAACGCGCGGTCATTCATGTCGAGCGCCCGCCGCCAGGTAATCCGGCGCGGATCGATGCCGAGCGCATTGCCCCAGTACAGATGATTGTCGAGCATCGCCGACAGCAGATTATTGGCCGAGGTGATCGCGTGGAAATCGCCCGTAAAGTGCAGATTAATCTCGTCCATCGGCGCGACCTGCGCCTGCCCGCCGCCGGTGGCCCCGCCCTTGACGCCGAAGCATGGCCCGAGGCTCGGTTCGCGCAACGCGATCATCGTGCGCTTGCCGATTGCGTTTAGCGCATCGCCCAGGCCGATGGTGGTGGTGGTTTTACCTTCCCCCGCCGCTGTAGGGCTGATCCCGGTGACCAGCACCAGCGCCCCGTTCGGCTTATCATTCAGACTGCGCAGAAAATCGAAATCAATCTTGGCCTTGTAGCGCCCATACGGGATCAGTGCGGTATCGGGAATGCCGGCCTTGGCGGCAATTGCGGCAATCGGCTGCAACGTCGCGGCACGGGCGATTTCGATGTCAGTGGCCATTGTGGCTCTCTTGCTTATGCCGCCAGACGACGGGCGGATCGATTGCGAATACCCATGTCGGCCAGAACCGCGTCAACGGCCGCGCAAAACGCCCGCATGTCATCAGACGTAATGGCACCAATACAGCCAACCCGGAAGCTCGGCTCCGGCGTGTTGTAGAAGTTGCTGATCAACCACCCGCGTTGCTTGAGCCGATCGACGAAACCCATCAAATCCCATGCCGCATCATCTGGGGCGTGAATGTTCACAATCACCGGGCCTTGCAGCGCGCGCGACAGGCACGGTTCCAGCCCGAGCGCGATCATACCGTCATAAAGTGCTGCCTTGTTAGCCAGATATCGCGCGAGCCGTGCGGGCTGCCCGCCATCGCGCTCGAACAGATCAAGCGCCACGCTGAACGACGCCAGCACCTGCGCCGGTGGCGTGAAGCGGAACACCCCGGCGCTGTTGGGCCGCAACAGGTTCGCGTAAACATCGGCATAGTCGAACGACCAGCTTCCCGCATTACCCTTGCAAGCATCCAGCCGATCTATCCGCGCAACCGCGAAGCTCAAACCCGGCATCGCCTCAAAGCATTTATTCGACGTGAAGATCACCACATCGAGCGCCGGATGGGCCGACACATCCATTGGCAGCGCCCCGAAGGCGGACACCGCATCGATGATCAGCCGCCGACCCGCCGCCTGCACCACCGCACTGATCGGCGCCGGATCGTGGATCACCCCAGTGCCGGTTTCGCTGTAAACCATGCCGACATGGCTGATCGACGGATCGGCCGCCAGCGCATCGGCGATAATCTTCGCCTGCAACGGCCGATTCTGATCAACCGAGATCGTTACCACCTGCCGCCCGGCTTCCCGCGCCAGCCGCGCCATTCGTTCGGCATAGGCACCCACCAGCGGCACCAGGATTTTATCGCCTGGCGCCATGAAGGTGCGGAGCGCTGCCTCGGCGGCAAAATGCCCGCAGCCTTGCAGGCCGAGCACGGTATGGGTGTCGGCCGCGCCGCCGGCAATCGCCAGCACCCGGGCGCGCACCTGCTCATAAAGCTTGCGGAAATCATTGTCCCACGGCGCAAAATCCTGCGCCATCGCCGCCTTCACTTCGGGGCTGGTGGTGACAGGGCCGGGAATAAGCAGCTTCATCGGGAACTCCAGCAGGATTGCGCCTCCAGTAGCAGGTGTGCAGATGATCTGCTAGTTTTGGGGCGGAACTATGACTCTATCCGACAGGAGCCTCGAATGCGCGTCAGTGCGGTACAAATGAACGCGGGCGCCGACAAGCGCGATAATATCGCCCAGGCGCGCCGCCTGATTGATGGTGCGGTCGCCGCCGACCGCCCCGATATCATCAGCCTGCCAGAAGTCTGGTCCTGCAGGGGCGGCGACCGCGACGGCAAGTTCCGCCAGGCCGAGGAATTGCCACCGCCGGGCAGCAACACCCCAGGGGGGGAGGCGTATGAGTTCCTTCGCGCCACTGCGCGCGAAAAACAAATCCACGTCCACGGGGGCTCAATCGGCGAAAAAGGCGGCGATCGGTTGTTCAATACCACGGTGGTGTTCGACCCAACCGGAACCGAGCTCGCGCGCTACCGCAAGATCCATCTGTTCGACATTACCACCCCGGAGGGCTTGGTGTTCGGCGAAAGCCGCACCTATGCACCGGGCGAAGATGTGGTGACGTATCAAGCCGGCGGCGTCACGGTCGGCTGCGCGATCTGTTACGATGTGCGCTTTCCAGAAATGTTCCTGAAACTGCGCCGTGCCGGGGCGGAGCTTATTTTTCTGCCATCCGCCTTCACCTTGCAAACCGGCAAGGACCATTGGGAAGTGCTGATCCGGGCACGCGCCATTGAAACCCAGTGCTGGATAGCCGCGCCTGCGATGTCCGGCCCGCATGTCGAAGGCAACGGCGAAACCCGCCATACCTTTGGCCATTCGCTGATCGCCAACCCGTGGGGCCACGTTGTCGCGATGGCGTCCGACGGCCCGGGATGGTGCACCAGCAGCATCGATACCGCGTTGACCGCGCGTATTCGCAACGACATGCCAGTGCTCAGCCAGCGGAAACTTGCTTGAACTCCATCTGCTTTCAGGCGTCCTCGGCCCCGATGGCTGCGGACGCCTTGGCACGGCTGGTGGCGCGCTACGGGCAAGTGCCGGTCGATGCGGCGGCGGTGGTTGTCTCCCTCGGGGGCGATGGCTTCATGCTGCAAACCCTGCACCAGGTGCTGCATCGCGGGATCCCGGTTTACGGGATGAATTGCGGATCGGTCGGGTTTTTAATGAATGCACTGAATGAAGATAACCTGCCGGAACGCCTAACCAACGCCCAACCCGCCCAACTGCACCCGCTGCGCATGTCGGCGGTAACGACAGCGGGCGCGGTGCATGAAGCCTTGGCGCTCAACGAGGTGTCCCTGTTGCGCCAACTCGCCCAGGCAGCGAAAATCCGCATCACCGTTGATGGCCAGGTTCGGTTGGCCGAACTCATTTGCGACGGGGTGCTGATCTCGACCCCCGCCGGATCAACCGCCTACAACCTGTCCGCGTTCGGCCCGATCGTGCCGCTATCGGCGAATCTGTTACCGCTGACCCCGATCAGCGCCTTCCGCCCGCGGCGCTGGCGCGGCGCGCTGCTGCCGAGTGCGGCCGAGGTGCTATTTGAAATCCTGGAAAGCGAAGAACGCCCGGTGGCGGCGGTGGCGGACTCGCTCGAAGTGCGCGACGTGATGTCGGTGTCGGTGCACGAAGTTCGCAGCCTGACTGCGACGGTGCTGTTCGATCCTGGGCAGGGGCTGTCGGA
>JACMOQ010000248.1 GCA_014377905.1 Acetobacteraceae bacterium
GGCTGAAATGGAGGAAATCTCGATATTTCTGGGCGAAAGCCCGGCGGCCCCGATCTATGAAGGTGCTGCCCGGCTTTACGCCGAGATCGCCGCCGACCAATCTGTCCCACGGCAAGCGGGTGAGGTTGCCCAGCTTCGCCATTTCTACCGCAAGGATTAACCGCCATGACCATCGATGCCCGCCTCGCAGCGCTCGGCCTGATCCTTCCGCCGCCGCCCAAGCCCGGTGGAAATTACGTGCCGTTCCGCATCGGCGGCGGGTTGTTGTTCCTGTCGGGCGTTGGGCCGCGCCATCCGGATGGTACCAGCATGGTCGGTGTGGTAGGCGCGGATGTGTCGGTCGAAACCGCGTATCAGGCGGCAAGGTTGTGCGGGCTGAACCTGCTCAGCAACATCAAAATGGCCCTGGGCAGCCTGGACCGGGTCGATGCCATTCTCAAAGTGCTCGGGATGGTCAATGCGGTGCCGGATTTCGCCCAGCATCCGGCGGTGATCAATGGCTGCACCGATCTGTTTGTCGAAGTGTTTGGCGAAAATGGCCGTCCGGCCCGCAGTGCTGTTGGCATGGGCAGCCTGCCAGGACGGATATCGGTTGAGGTTGAGGCGATCGTGGCCATCCGATGAGGGCAGGGCTGCCAAGGCTACCAAGCCTGTTTGTCCTGCTTGCGCTGGCCAGTCCGGCGGTCGCGCAATCATTCGCACCAATCACGGTGGTAAAGTCGCGTAATCCCGCTTACGGCCAGATTATTCGGATCACACCCAAGGTCGGCTCGGTTGATGTGCGCGTGATCACCGTCGATCGCGGGCGCTGCCGCGCGGTCAGTGCGGCACTGATGGGCAATGAAGGGGTGCTGTCCACCAAAATGCCATTTCAGCTCGGGTTCAATCGCTGGGTGAAGGTCGAGGTTTTTGGGGTTACCTGTCCCGCTCATGAAGTGCAAATCGAAACCGGGTCCGGCCGATGGGAATTCCGCCTCGATTGACGGCGCGAAGACCTTCCTTACGAAACCTCCGCCAGAAAACCCTCGACCAGCGCATTAAACACCGCCGGCCGCTCGAAATACCCCGAATGTCCAGCCTGCGGAATTTGCGCGAACTGTGCGCCCGGGTTCATAGCCGCCACGGCTTCGAGCGCGACTGGTGGGATCACCATGTCTTCCGCATTGGCGATGAACAGCACCGGGCACGTGACCTGGGCCAGATCAGACGGGGGGCGGACGCGGCCGTCCATCAGCTTCATCCGCAAGGCGGTCTTGTCGAGCCCGGCATTCTGATCGTCAATATGCTTGTACAACAGGTGCATAGCGGGTTGTTCAGTGGCCACCCGGCGCCGCCCCGCGGGGTGGACGCCGGCTTCCATATAATCGGCCATCGCCGCATTGCTCTCGGTTTCCCACGCAGCAAGGCGCGGCAGGAAATCGGCGCGAATCTGCTTAGGATCGATGCTGCCGGTGGTTGCCGCCAGCACCATGGCGCGCAATCCAGCAGGCTTGCCCACCGCGTGTTCGACACTGGTCCAGCCGCCCATTGATTGCGCCACCAACCGGTAATCGACAATGCCGAGATGGGCGATCAGGGCGGCGAGGTCGGCGGCATATTTGGCAGGATCAGGGCCGTCTTGCGGCATGCTGGACGGGGCGAAGCCCCGATGAGCAAAAGTAATACACGTGTAATGCGGCGCGAAATGCGCGACCTGCTGATACCACGACATGTGATTGCCGCCGAGACCATGGGCGAAAATAATCGCCTTGCCGCTGCCGGTGATTTCATAGGCGATGCTGCAATCCGGACGGACGAGGCTACCAAGGCGGCGGGGTGGTGGGTTGACCATTGAAAATCTCCTATTTTTCCAGCCAGGTGAGCCATGCCTCTGCCGCTTTGTTGCCGCCGGCGGCGGCGGTTTGGAAAAGCTTCTTCGCTGCGGGGATATCTTGCTTGGTGCCCCAGCCACGATACAGCATGACGGCGAGGTTGTTCTGTGCGCTCGGCAGACCATGATCAGCGGCCACCCGCAAGTGGCGCAGTGCCACGGCATCGGCGGCCGAGTTGCCGGTGCCGGGCTTCTGCCGCGCCGCCATCAGAAAATCATAATAGGTGATGGTCCGCTGAATAAAAAAATTGCCATACTGCTGAGCGCCGAGCTGGAACCAGTGCAAAGCAGCCTCCAGATCAGGATCGGCGCCGCGCCCATCATGCACCAGCGCGCCCAACTGCCAGGCCGCGCCCGGCACGCGTTGTTCGGCCGCGCGCATCAGCAGGGGTACCGCCACATCGTCATCCTGCCTGACCCCGTCGCCGCGCAGGAACAGCAGCGCGAGCCGATATTGGGCAATGCCGACCCCTTGTCCGGCGGCATAAAGGAACCATTTCGCTGCCGCGCTACTATCCCTTTCCGCGCCCCGCCACCCCGCTTCCAGCAGGGCGGCAAGCCGCACTTGCGCCTCGGCATCGCCGCGCTCGGCGGCACGGTGATACCACACCCGCCCGGCCGCATCGTCGGCCGGGGTGCCGATGCCACGTTCGTACATCTGGCCGAGGCGGCGCTGGGCGTCGGGCAGTCCGGCCTCGGCGGCGCGTTGGGTCCAGGCCACTGCCGCCGGCTGATCGGCCGGCCCACCCCGACCGTTGAGCAGATAAAGCCCCAGCGCGGCCATCGCCTGCGGATGGCTTTGTGCCGCGGCGCGCTGCAACCACAGGCGGGCAAGCGCGTCGTTGCGCGCCACGCCACGCCCTTGTTCAAGCAGGGACGCGAGATTGGCTTGCGCCAGTGCCAAACCTTGCTCGGCGGCGCGACCGATCCAGATCGCGGCCAGGACGTCGTCGCGGGCGATGCCGGCACCGGTGGCGAGCAGCCCCCCCAGCGCGTTCTGCGCAAGCGCCACCCCTTGATCAGCCGCACGCCGATAGAGCCGGATGGCTTCGGCCGGGTCCTGACGCACGCCGTCACCGGTTTCTACCAGCAAAGCGAGGTTGAACGCGGCGATCGGGTTATTCTTCTCCACCGCCAGGCGCAGCCACTTGGCCGCCAATGCGGGGTTGCGCGGCACCATCAGGCCCTGGGAGTACATCACCCCGAGCCGGTTGGCGGCGTTGGGCTCGCCCGCCTCGGCAGCCCGGGTCAGATACAGCAGCGCCAACGCGGCATCGCGCGCCAGTCCGTTGCCCTTGGCGTCGGGACCATCAGCATAGAGCGCACCGAGGACCGCAATCGCCGGTGCCGATCCGCGATCCGCGGCCCGATGAAACCAATCCGCCGCCTCGGCGATATTGATCAGTCCGGCTTCGCCACGCTGCAGCATGAACCCAAGGTTGAATTCCGCGTCGGCAAGTCCCTGCTCGGCGGCGCGGCGAAACCAGTCCAAAGCGGCGGCAGGGGCGCGCGGCAGGCCGCTGCCATGCTGAAGCGCAAACCCGAGCGCGTTTTGCGCCTGCGCGTCGCCCATCACCGCCGCCTTGCGCAGGGCGGTGAGGGCCGCTTCCACCCGACCCGCGCGCAATTCCGCCTGGCCGGTGTCGTAAAACCCAGCCGCGTTATCGGCCGCAGCCGCCAGCCCCGCACTGCCGAGCCAGACCAGCCCCCCCGCAATCAGGCGCCAGCGCATCACGCGGCGCGGCGGCTCAGCACATCATGCGCGTGGCGGAAGTTCGCCACCATTTCGGCTGCCGGCTGGGCGCCGGAGAACAGCACATGGCCTGACAGGGCAAAGCTCGGCACGCCCGATATTCCGGCATTGCGCGCCATCGCGTCGCCGTTGACCACGATGTCCAAACCGTCGGTGCTCGCAAGCATGGCCTGAACCAGACCCGCCCGCAGCCCGGCGCCATCTGCGATGTCGGCAAGCGTTGCCCCATCGCCAATGTCGCGGCCTTCGCAGAAAAAGCCTTTGAACAGCGCCTCGACCACCGCGTCCTGCACGTTATGCTGTCCGGCGAGCCAGATCACCCGATGGGCGGCAACCGTGTTGGGGGTGCGCGTTTGCCGGTCGAGATGGAATTCCAGCCCAAGCGAGGCCGCAACGCCGGTGATGTTCGCGTCGATTTCGGCGCAGCGTTCCGCGCTGCCGAATTTCGCCATCCGGTAGCTCATCCGGTCGCGCCCTTCGGCGGGCATGTCGGGATTGAGCTGGAACGGGTTCCAATGCACCGACAGTTGCAGCCCGCTCGCCTCAAGCTCGGGCAAGGCCAATTCGAGCTGGCGCTTGCCGATATAGCACCACGGGCAAATTACGTCTGAAATGATATCAATGCGGTTGAGCGGGCTTTCCATGATCTGCTCCTTGTCGGGTGCGGCCTTGGATGCAACCTTACACCCCTTTGGTATTTTGGGGAGGCCTGGAATGGACCGCACGCCGTATCGCTCGGCCCTGATCATCGGCACCGGGCCGGGGTTGAGCGCCTCGCTCGCCCGCCGCTTTGTCGCCAACGGCATCGCGGTCGCCGTCGCTGCCCGCAACATCGACAAATTGGCCTCGCTTTGCACCGAAACCGGTGCCACCCCTTATGCCTGCGACGCGTCCGATCCGACTTCGGTTGCTGCGATGTTCGCAGCCGTTGATGCGGCCCAGGGCGCTCCCGATGTCGTGGTTTATAATCCGTCCGCCCGTGTGCGCGGGCCAATCACCGAACTCGATCCCGAAGCGGTGCGCCGCGCGGTGGAGATTAGTTCCTTCGGGGCGTTCCTGGCCGCCCAGCAGGCGGCGCGGCGAATGTTGCCAGCGGGCAGGGGGGCCATCCTGTTCACCGGGGCAACCGCCGGGGTGAAGGGTTTCGCGCTATCGTCGGTGTTCGCGATGGGTAAATTCGCCATGCGTGGTCTGGCGCAATCGCTGGCCCGTGAATTATCGCCTCAGGGCATCCACGTCGCCCATTTCGTCATCGATGGCGGGATCAGGAGTGCGGCGCGGCCCATCCCCAACGACAAGCCGGATAGTTTGCTCGACCCCGATGCCATCGCCGAGAGCTATTGGCACATCATGCACCAGCATCGCAGCGCCTGGAGTTGGGAGGTTGAGGTACGGCCGTGGGTGGAACGATTCTAATGGCGGAAATTTTCCTGCGGGCGGCGCGTCCGTCTGATGCCGAGGCGGTCGCCGCCTTGCAAAGCCTGCCCGGCGTGCGTTTTGGCACCTTGCGGCTACCCTACCCCAGCGCGGAGGACATCGCCAAATGGCTCGCCCGGCAGTCGGATCATGATCGCGATCTGGTGGTTTGCGCAGACGTGGAAATCATCGCGATTGGCGGCCTGCATCGCAGCTTTGGCCGGCGTGGCCATGTCGGATCGCTGGGGATGGCGGTGCATGATGGCTGGATCGGCAAAGGAATTGGCACAAGGCTGCTGACGGCGCTGGTGGATCGGGCGGAGAACTGGCTGGGGCTGACGCGGATCGAGCTCACCGTGTTTACCGATAACGCGTCGGCGATTGCGCTCTATCGGAAGTTTCGCTTTGAGGTTGAGGGAACCCATTGGCGTTATGCGTTGCGCGATGGGGTGTTGATTGACGCTTTTTCTATGGCGAGGCTGAAGCCGTAGGGCGGATGAAATCCGCTGTTTTTCTCGCCCATAATGAGGGTGGCGGACTTCATCCGCCCTACGATAAGGCGTTGAACTCTCTCGGTCTTATGCCCGCGTGGAACCAAGTGATCATCGAATAGATGTCGTAAATCGGTAGCACCAGCGCCTCTCGCAACGCCTTGGCATAGGGCGGCATGTTGGTACATTCTAGCACGATCGCGCCAATATCGGGGTGGGCGGCAAGCAGCGCGCGGCCGGCATCGAGAATATCCTGCGCGGCCAGCTCAACATCCAAATCCTCGCTTTCCGCCTTGATCAACACCCGGAAGAACTCACGCCCGCCCTCAGTGCCACCGCAGGGGATATCGAGCGGAGCGCCGGCAGCAGCCAGATGCGCCGGCGGCAGCGACTGGCGGGACACGGTGATCACGCCCCCACGCTTCCCCGGCGGAAGCGTAGCCTGCACCCAGGGCACCAGCATTAACGCACTCGTTGCCACCGGAACCTTCACATGGGCGGCGAGCTCGGCCTGAAACAACGCGAGGAACCCGCAATTGGTGGTAATCGCCTCGGCCCCCAGCGCCACCAGATCGGCTGCGGCGGCAAGGAAGTCCGGCAACAGCCCAGCAGCGCCTTTCAGCACA
>JACMOQ010000249.1 GCA_014377905.1 Acetobacteraceae bacterium
CTCGGCGGCAAGGCCGAGCAGTTTCTGTTGCTGAGTGTGCTCGGCGCGATGCATGCCGGGCTGACCCATTCGATGCTGCCATGGAATTTCGGCTGGATCGGGCGCTGGATCCTGGTGTCGCCGATCGGCCATCGTATTCATCATTCCGCGATCCCGGAGCAGTTCGACAAGAATTACGGCATGGTATTCATCTTTTGGGACCGGCTGTTCGGCACCTACTATGGCGGGAAACTGATTAACCAAAACGTCGATGTGTCGGACAACGTCTACAATAAGCGCTCGATTTTCTGGGACATCATCGAATGCCCGCGCCGCATGCTGCGGGTGGCGTTCGGACGCAGTTCGGAAAGCCCGGCGGCGTCGCCCGTCACTCCTTACGGGACGTCCGCATAATCTCGGAAAAGCCGAATAGGAGCAGCAGCAATCCCAGCACGACCTCGATCGAGGCCAGGCCGCGCACCAATGGGCCTAGCGGGGTGATGTCGCCGTAGCCGACTGTGGCGATGGTGATGACACTGAAATAGAGCGCGTCCGCAAAGCTGATATGGGCGGGATGGCCGTGCACCACGAAGGGTGGCGCGGCAAGGGTCAGATCGGCGATGCGATACATGCAGGCGAACACCACCACCAGCAGCGAATAGAACGTCAGGAACGCCATGACCGGCATTAGCAGCCGGTCGAGCCGGGCGGTCACGCTTTCAAATACCAACGCGATGTCGATCAGCAGCACCACCACGTCGCGCGCCGCATAGGCAACCGTGGCCCCAATCATCGCCATCGCGGCCACCAGCAATTGGCCCTGGATTTCGGGCGCCAAATCGAGCTTGGGGAGGGCGAAAGACGCCGCGCCCACAACTGCCAGCATCGGAACCCACCGGTCGAGGCGCGGCAAATGCACCACATCATGGCTGCGCCGGGCATGGATGCTGGCCGCCACCCGACGCCTGCGGGCGAAACAGCCGATCAGAAACCCGGCGACCGGGAGTGCCACCGCCAGCATTGAGGCTGTTTCCGACGCATCAGCAAAATTGGCGTCGCGGAAATAAACGAACACGCAGGCGTAAACCGCGAGCGCGTTGGCAACGGTGACACCAAAATGCGAGCCACCTGGGAAAATCAGGTAGAAAAAACCGAAACCCAGTGCGCAAATCGCCAGCGCCGCCGCTGCCACGCCGATATCGGCGCCGATCCCGGCGGTCACCAACCCGATCAGCGCGAGGGTGAACAGCACCGCCCGCAGCCAGTGGTGATCAACCCGACGAAGCGTGCGCCGGATCATCCGCCGATGATGCGCGCGGCAGCTACCATTCGCGCCGCGCCATCCGACAAGGTCAAGCCAGCTTCCACCCTGGCGATGATCTCGGCCTCGGCCACCCGGATGCGCGCAAGCGTTGCCAGCACCGTTTCGGCAATCTCCACCGGCACCACCACCACGCCGTCCTCGTCGCCAACAACAATGTCGCCCGACCGGACATGCACGCCACCAAGATTGATCGGCGCGCCAACCGTGCCCGGCCCATTCAGCGCCGGCGAGTTCGGCGAAATTCCCAGGCAATAAACCGGCAATCCGGTCGCCAGAATCCCTGCCTTGTCGCGCGCCAACCCATCAGTGACGAATGCCGCGACGCCCTTGTTGCGCATCATCCCCGCCGCGATATCGCCAAGCACGGCAGTCGCGGTGAACGCGTCGGTCGCAATCATGATCACATCGCCCGCCTGCGCCTCGTGCACTGCGCCGAACATCGCCGCGATATCGGCCGGATAAGCGGCCCCAGTGATCGCGCAGCCAACGAAGCTCGACGCGGGATTGAGCGGTTTGATCCGGTAATCCACGGCCCCGCGCCCTTCCATCGCATCAACCAGATGCGAGGTCTGGGCGCCACGAAATGCCTCGATCAGCTTCGGATCGGGGCGTTTCCAGCCACGATGGATGGTCAGCATGGGGGGGTTGTCGATCATGTTGCGCGTCCTCCGATTATTGTTTTGCCCAGCCGATCGCCGCCAATGCCAGCGCATCGATGCTATCGACCAGGGGAATGCCCAAGGTTTGCCATGGTCCGGCCTGAATGCCGAGCGGAATTTCAGTGCAGCCCAGCACCACCGACTGCGCCCCGCGCGCGGCCAATTTCTGCGCCATTTCGGCGAGCGGCGCATAAGCCTCGGCCACGCGATTGGCCTTCACCAGCGCGATCGCGGGCGATACCTTGTCCCGCATTTCGGTATCGGTGGGCTGAATACAGTCCCAGCCCAACGCCTCGAACCGGTCATGGTACAGCCGCATCGCCAAGGTCGCGGCGGTGCCCATGATCCCGATGGTCCCGCGCGGCGTATGCTGGCGTAACGCCGCGGCAGCGGCATCGACAATATGCAGCACCGGTAAACCCTCCGCCACCATCTCGTCGTACCAGCCATGGGCGGTGTTGCATGGGACCGCGATTGCCCCACATCCCGCTGCCTTTAATCCGCGCACCCCGCGCAGCAGCCACGGCAGCGGGTCATCCCCGCCACCAATCTTGCCCCTGGACCGGTCCGGCACTCGGGGATCCGACCACAAAACTGTCGGAACATGGTCCTGGTCGCGTGTCGCGGGGGTCAACAACGTCAGCCGCATCATGAACTGCGCGCTTGCCAGTGGGCCCATACCGCCGAGCACGCCCAAAATGCGTTCCGCCATTGCGCGCCTCCTTCAATTTCTCCGACAATCCGGATGCAAAAAATTTGCCTCAGGTGCCGCGGCACAGTTCAATCCGCTATCGCACCATAGACCAGGCCGCGAAAGCTGTTGCCGGCGTTGCGGGACTGAAGCGGGGCCTGGATCAGCAGGATCGGCACCAGACGTTCCTTCGGGTCGATCCAGAACTTGGTTCCGGCATAGCCACCCCAATTATATTCGCCGATGCTGCCCGGCACGCTCGATTGCCCAGCCTCGGTGCGAACCGCGACCGTGAGCCCGAAGCCATAACCGGGGCCTGGCAAATAATTTGGGCCGGCACCGACACCGGGCGGCAAATGGTTGGCCGACATCAGTGCAACCGAGGCGCGTGAGATCAGCCGCACCCCGCCAAGCTCGCCGCCATTGGCGAGCATGAGGGCGAATTTCATATAATCCGATGCGGTTGACAGAAGCCCTTCACCACCGCCGAGGAACAGCCTGATTTTGCTGACATCGGTCAGCGGTTGCGCCCGCCCGGTTGTCGGATCGATGCCCGACTGCGCCATCCGCGCCATTTTCTCCGGGGGAAGGTTGAAGGACGTATCGATCATGCCGAGCGGCTTGAAGATGCGCTGTTCGTAAAAATCATCGCCGCGCAGGCCGCTCGCGGCCTCGACCACGGCGAGCAGCACATCAGTTGCCCGGCTATATTGCCATTGGGTGCCGGGCTGAAACAGCAGCGGCAGTTTGCCGAGCTCCTCCACCATTTTCTGATCTGTCCAACGCAGCCGCATGTCTGGATCATTCAGCCCGGCCGCGCCCATCGCCTGATCGACCAGCGAATTGCCGAATACGCCGTAGCTGAGGCCAGCGGTGTGGCGCAGCAGGTCGAGGATGGTGATCTCGCGCTCGGCGGGCACGGTGGCGGTGCGGCGCTGGCCCTGGGTATCAACGGTTTCGCTGATGACCTTTAGGTTTTTAAGCGCTTGCAGAAAGCGTGAGGCTGGGTCGGCGAGACGGAGCTTGCCTTCCTCCATCAGCATCAGGATCGCAACCGCAGTGACCGGCTTGGTCATTGAATACATGCGAAAGATCGAGTCCATCTGCATCGGCGTGCCAGTGGCGGGGTCGCGCACCCCGAACGCCACGGCATAGGCAACGCGGCCGTTGCGCGCGATCATCACCACCGATCCCGGCAAGCGCTTGGCCTCGGATTCAGCGCGCAGAAAACTGGCGATGCGGTCGAGGCGGGCAAGACCGACCTCCTCCGGCTTGGCGGTCGGCAGTTCAACGGCCCCGGACGCGACTGTCCACAAGCTGATCAAGGCGGCGGCGAAAATGCGGCGCATGAAAATTCCTCCCGGTAGGGTGATCCCGTATTTTACCGTTGATCAGCCGGCTGGGCAAAACAAGCGTAACGATAGCCCGTCCAGGAAGTCCTTAGCAACGGCCGGCTGCAACGACCCGGGCATTTTCAAAAGCATAGTGCTTCGCAAACGGTTGGCCCAACTCGCTATGGGTAGGGCGCTGCCCGCGTCGGGGTACAAGCTTGACCGCTTCGGCCACCCGCGCCAAACCGCCGGTCATGCAAAAGCCCTTCGAACTCCACGGCCATCGCGGCGCCCGTGCGCTGTTTCCGGAAAACACCCTTCCCGGCTTCATCGCCACCATGGCACTCGGGGTGGACGGATTGGAACTCGACATCGCCACCACATCGGACGGCGTGCCGGTAATTTTCCATGACCCGGATTTGCACCCCGATCTGGTGCGCCTGCCGGACGGACGCTGGCTCGACGGGCCGCGCCCGCTGATCCGCACGATCAGCCTCGCCGAACTGCGGCGCTACGATGTCGGCCGCATCCGCCCCGGCAGC
>JACMOQ010000250.1 GCA_014377905.1 Acetobacteraceae bacterium
GCTGTTGGCAGTGTTGTGCTGGCGATGAAGTTGGCGGCCTGGTGGGTGACCGGCAGTGCGGCGCTGTTTTCCGACGCTGCCGAAACCGTGGTTAATGTCGTGGCCGCCGCCGTCGCCTTCATGGCCTTGCGCCTTGCAGCCAAGCCGGCCGATGCCGAACATCCCTATGGGCATGACAAGGCGGAATTTTTTGCAGCCGTGATTGAGGGCGTGCTGATCGTGGTGGCGGCTTTGATCATCATGCAGCACGCCTGGCAGACCTATCTCGACCCGCGCCCGATTGAGGCGATGGGCTTAGGGGCCGCGTTGAACGCGGCATCGACGGTGCTGAATCTGGTCTGGGCTTGGTTCCTACTGGCGAGCGGTAAAGCCCTGCGGTCCCCAGCCCTGCGCGCGGACGCCCATCATATCCTAGCCGACGTCGTCACATCCGTTGGCGTGCTGACTGGGCTGGGGTTGATCCGGCTGACCGGGCTGCAATGGCTCGACCCGATGGCCGCAGCGATCACCGGGGTCTACGTGCTGGTTGCCGGCAGCTTTGTTATCCGCGATTCGGTCGGCGGCCTGATGGACACCGCGCCGGCCAGCGTCATCGTCGAGCGCATTCGCGCCTTGGTTGGCCAGCACGCCGCCGGCGCGATTGAGGCGCATGATCTGCGCACCCGCCACGCCGGACGGCTAACGTTTCTGGAATTCCATCTGGTGGTGCCAGGCGGCATGAGTGTGGCAGCGGCGCATGATATATGCGACCGGGTCGAGGCCGCTTTGAAAGCCGAAATGGATGGGTTGATGATTACCATCCATGTCGAACCAGAAGGCAAAGCCAAGCATCGCGGCGTGCTGGTGCTGTGATCTGCGCTTTGCTGATTGTGCTGCTGCTTTGTACTTCGGCCCAGGCCAAAGGCGTGGTTTCGCTTAATCTCTGTACCGACCAGTTCCTGCTGGCGCTCGCCCCGGAACGGATTGCGGCGTTGAGCTTTCTGGCGCGCGACCCGGCCTTGTCGGTCTTTGCCAAGGCCGCGCAATCCCACCCCTGGGTGCAGGCCGATGCGGAAGCGGTTTTGGCGCTCGCGCCCGATCTGATACTGGCCGCGAACTGGGGTGCGCAGTCGACGCTTGCCGCGCTGGAGCGGCACGGCACCCGCGTGGTGCGCGGCAACCTACCGCAAGATTTTGCCGCGATTCGGGCCGAAACCAACCGACTTGGCCATCTGCTCGGGGCCGATGCTCGCGCCGCGCAATTGCTTGCTCAAATGGACGCGGTTCTTGCCGCCGTCCCGGAGAGCCAGTCGGTTGACGCCGTGTTGCTACAACCGCGCGGCTATACTGGCCAAGTCGGGTCGCTGACCGATGCAATCATGGTTGCCGCAGGCTTGCGTAACGTTGCACCCACCGCCCGCATGACCCTTGAAGACATTGCGACACGGCGTCCCAAGCTGCTGGTGATGGCCGACACGCCAAGCTACCCGTCGCTCGCCACCGACTTTCTCCGCCATCCCGTTGTGGTTAGGATTCCAACCCATCGCCTGCCGCCGGCCTTACTGGTATGCGGCGGACCCTGGACGGCGGATGCTGTGACGATGTTGACGCGATGATCCGCATACTGGCGGCATTGCTGGGGCTGTTGATAATCGCCGGATTGCTGCTCGGCGCAAGCGGGTTGGGCTGGCCAAGCCGGGAAATTTTGATCGAGCTGCGCCTGCCGCGCACGCTGCTCGCGGCGTTGATAGGTGCGGGTTTGGGTTTGTCAGGCGCTGTGCTGCAAGGCGGACTGCGCAATCCCCTCGCCGATCCCGGGCTGCTCGGCATTGGCGGCGGGGCGGCATTCGGCGGCATGTTAGCGTTTTATTGGGGTGTGTCGACAATGTTTACGCCGGCCTTGCCGATAGGTGGGCTGTTGGGCGCGGGGTTGGCATGCTTCGCTTTGTTTGCTCTCGCGGGCCGTGCGCCCTCGGGACCGGCATTGATCCTGGCCGGGGTGGCGATTTCAGCTTTGGCGGCCGCCTTTCTGACCGTGGCACTGACTTTGGCGCCCAATCCGTTCGCGCTCGCCGAAATCACCTTCTGGCTGATGGGTGGCTTGCAGGATCGCAGCCTGGCCCATCTGGCACTTGCAGCCCCGCCGATCCTGGTGGGGGCATTTATTCTGCTTCGGCTCGGGCCGGGACTTGATGCGCTGAGCCTGGGCGAGGATGTCGCGCGCAGCCTCGGGCGGCCGGTCGGGCATACCTTGCGTTGGGCGGCGTTGGGGACTGCGCTGGTGGTTGGCGGCGGCACCGCAATTGCTGGCAGCATTGGATTTGTCGGACTGGTGGTGCCCCATTTATTGCGGCCCTGGCTGGGGGAACGTCCGTCTGGGCTGTTGGGGGCGTCAGTCTTTGCCGGGGCGGCGTTGCTATTGGGCGCGGATTTGCTGGCCCGCGCAGGCCCAATGCTGTTGCCATTGACGCAGGAACCGCCCTTGGGAGTGTTGACCGCCCTGCTGGGCGCGCCGTTCCTGATCCGCATCGCCCGCAAGGTCGTACCATGATCGCATTGAATGTTAGCCGCATCGCGCTTGGCGGGGTGGCGGTGCTGCATGACATTACATTCCAAGCGCGGTCTGGAGAAATGGTGGCGCTATGTGGACCGAACGGGGCTGGTAAGACCACTTTGCTCCGGGCACTCGCCGGTTTTTTGCCAGGCATACAAGCACCGGATCCGCGCCAAGTTGCCTATTTGCCGCAAGGCGCGCGCAGCGCCTGGGGGCTAACGGTAGGTGAAGTGGTCGCACTTGGCCGATTGCCGCATGGCGACGCCAACCCTGAGGCCGTCGCCCGCGCCATGCGATTATGTGGGGTAACGGACTTGCGGAACGCCCGCATCGACCGTATTTCCGGCGGTCAGGCACGCCGCGCCATGCTTGCCCGCGTGATTGCAACCGAAGCCAAGGTCTTGCTGCTCGACGAACCCACTGCCGATCTCGACCCCGATGCCGCCCACAGGATCATGGCGCTGCTGGCGGGGTTTGCGCGCGGTGGCGTGACGGTAGTCGTGGTGCTGCACGCGCTTGATATGGTCCGCGATTACGCGGACCGGATGGTGGTCTTGCAGCGCGGTCGGATCGTTGCCGATGCCCCCCCAGAGGAGGCGATGCCGATCGTTGCCGCGGCATTTGGTCTGCCCCTGGGGATTGATCGCCGCCCGCGTCTGCTGGCACCGGGCTCGGAATGAAAGCTGGGTTGGCAGTTTCCTCGGTGGCGCACATCCTTACTGGAGTGTTGCTGTTCCTCCTGGCTGGACAATATGCGGTTCCGACACCACCAGAGCCTCCACATGTTGATATCGAACTTGAACACGGAGAGGGCCATCGGTCCAATCCCGGTTCCTCGCCCGAAGATCCGCCAAGTGGCGGCACGCAAGGCGAACAATCTACGGTGCCTCCACCTACGCCATCACCGCCGCCTGCACAGAGTGCCACCAAGGACAACGCGACGACGCAAAATAACCAATCTACAAAGCATACTGTGAAGCCTCCGACGGAGGCAACTGATGCGGCGCCCCTGGTGCCTGAACCACCGCCTGTTCAACCGGACGTTCAGCCGGTTGCGCCGGAAAAACCCGCTCCGCAACCCAACCTCCCGCCGATCCAACTGCCAGTCAAACCCGTATCGCCGCCCCAGAGCCAACCCGTTCGACGCGCCGATTTGCCAGCGCCGCATCCATCACAACCCGCTCCGGCACCTGCCCCGCCAGCGCCACCGCAGCCCAAAGCGGAACTTGTAGTTCGCTTGGGCGACGGCGTCGGGCAGTCCGTGTTGCGTGATGGTAAACGACCGTCACAACCCGA
>JACMOQ010000251.1 GCA_014377905.1 Acetobacteraceae bacterium
GTCCAATCCGACGCCACCATGCCGCCATCAACCCGCAGCACCGGGGACGCCGTGCCCCCCCAATCAGCCTGCATCGCGGCGATCAGGTCGCGGGTCTGGTAGGCCACTGCCGCCAACGCCGCGCGCGCGAGTTCGGCCGGGCCCGAATTGCGGGTGAGGCCGAAAATCGCGCCGCGCGCATCTGCATCCCAATATGGTGCGCCGAGGCCGGTGAAGCCGGGCACCAGATAGACCGCCTGCTCCGGATCAGCGGCGGCTGCCAGCGCGCTGGTTTCTGCGGCGTCCTTGATGATGCCCAGCCCGTCGCGCAGCCATTGCACCGCCGCCCCAGCGACGAAAATGGCACCTTCGAGCGCGTAGGTGCGATGCCCTTGAAGCTGACAGGCGATGGTGGTGAGCATGCGGTTGCGCGATGCAACCGGGGTTGCCCCGGTATTAAGCAGCAGGAAACACCCGGTGCCATAGGTCGATTTGACCATGCCGGGGGTGAAACAGGCCTGCCCGATCATCGCCGCCTGCTGGTCGCCGGCAATGCCCATGATCGGGATCGGGGCGCCGAGGATGGCTGCTTTGGTTTCGCCAAACGATCCGGCGCAGTCTCGGATGTCCGGCAGGATGGCGGGGGGGATGTTGAACAGTTTCAGGAGGTCGGCGTCCCATTGGCCGGTGGCGATATTGCACAGCATTGTCCGGCTGGCGTTGGTGGCATCAGTGGCGTGGGTTTTTCCACCCGTGAGGCGCCAGACCAGCCAGCTATCGACGGTGCCGAAGGCGAGCTTGCCGGCGTTCGCGTCGGCGCGGGCGCCAGGAATGGTGTCGAGCAGCCAGGCGATTTTGGTGGCGCTGAAATAAGGGTCGAGCAGGAGGCCGCTGCGTGCGGTGATCAGGGATTCATGCCCGGCGGCTTTCAAACTCGCGCAGGCGGCGGCGGTGCGGCGGTCCTGCCAGACGATGGCAGGGGCGATGGCACGGCCAGTATCACGCCGCCAGATCAGGGTGGTTTCGCGTTGGTTGGTGATGCCGATCGCGGCGACCTGGGCGGGGTTACCGCCGGCCTGGGCGAGGGCTTCGCGCAAAGTCGCCACGCTGTCGGCGAAAATATCTTCGGGGTCGTGTTCCACCCAGCCATTGGCGGGGTAATGCTGGGGCAGTTCGCGCCGTGCGGTGGCGACCGGGGCGAGGTTGGGGGCGCGGAAGGCGATGGTGCGGGTCGAGGTGGTGCCCTGGTCTAGGGCGAGGATGAGGTCGCGGGGCATCGTGGTTCCCTATTCGGCCGCCGCCAGCCGCCGGCTTTCGACCCATACCATCCACAGATACATCGCGAAAACGCCGGCAAACAGTGGCACGCTGAACACGTCGATCGGCGACAGCGGACCCAACCCGAAATCCAGCTTCCAATTGCCGATTGCAAAAGCGGCAAGCGTGTAGCTGGCTAGCGCGATGCGGATTTCGGTCGGCCCGACGCCGAAATAGCTGATCTGGAACACGCCCACCGCGACCGCACGGATGAAGGTGTAGAGCGAGGCCAGCCAGTAGCTCAGCAGGCATAGGCATGCCGTATCCAGGCGCATATACGGTGATAGGCCGAGGCCGAAGAAGATGAAGACCTGCGCCATGATGTCAACGTTATGGTCAACGAAGAAACCGTAGGTTGGCCGTTCGATTTCGCGCAGCCTGGCGAGATTGCGGTCGAGCGAGGCGCCGAGCCACGACCCCACCAGCCCGAGCCCCGCCACCAGCAGGCCGGACGGCCACCAATGGCTGA
>JACMOQ010000252.1 GCA_014377905.1 Acetobacteraceae bacterium
GATCCGCTGACGGATGCGGAGCTTGAGGCAAAATTTATCGAACTTGCAGGCCCGGTGGTCGGCGATGCCGCCGCGCGCGCATTGCTGGCCCAGCTTTGGGCGATCGATACGCTTGCTGACGTTCAGTTGGCGCCGGTGGTGTTGCGACGGGCAGCCTAGGCAAGGCGTTCTTTTTGTGGACAAAAGGAGTAATTGCTCTGGTTCTCGAAAGAGAGTGCGCCAGGAAGGATAGGGGTAGAAAGCACTCCTTTTTTTTAAAAAAAGGAGCAAAAAAACTTTCCGATTTGATGTCTTCGGCTTGGGTCAGATAGCAGGAGGAGCGAATGGGGCATATAAGGAATTGGTTACGAACTAAATTTATTCGCAAATGGGTACCGGGGATTGGGTTTGCTTGGTGCTGACATCGCGGCCATCGGCGTTTACTGGCAGGTAATTGGCCTCACCTTGAGTGGCGCATTAATTTCTGCATTGGCGACATTGGTTTTGACGGTCAAGCAGGCAGAATCACGTGAACAGCTTGCCGTGGCGAATCAAAAATTGCTGGAGCAGTCCGCTGATGTTCTTCGTTCGGTAATCGGTCACGAATTCTGATATATTTCCTTTTTTTACACCAGAGCAAAATGATATAGTGGCGATTAATAACGGAAAATACCCACTTTATGATGTAAATGCTCGCATAGTTGATATAAATAAAATCGAGTTTGAAACAAATTTATTTGGATCCATCGTTTCATTTGGATTTATTGGCAGGAAGTCCTCGGTTGTTTTAAAAAAATATCTCCACAAACTTCCGAACGGAATATAAGGTTGAATATTTTTTTCAATGCTCGCAATGGTTATTGGAACCAGATCCTACGAATACATACCACAAAAGAGGGTTCCTTCGCAGCTATTCGAGTTACAAACATCGACGAAAATTACAATAATAGTGTTTTACATGAAGAAATACATGCAAATTATCCCAAAAAGCCCAGATGGTAGCGTTGACTGGGAGTAAGTGTTCACCAGCGCCTCCTACCAGGCTGCATCCAATAGCTGCCGCACCATCGCCGGCCCTTCTATCTTATGCGGATTGGCGTGCACGGCGCGATCATGCATCGATCCGGCGGCAATGATGTCGAGCTGATCCGCCCGCACCCCGACTGCCCGCAGCGTGCCGGGCAGACCGAGGGCTGCAATCAGATCGGCGACCGAGGCCGCGGCATCGCCGCCTGGGCGGCCAAGCGCCTCGGCCACCAGGGCCTGACGTGGCGCGTTGACCGGCAGATTGAAGCGCAGCACATGCGGCAGCATCACGCATGATGTGTAGCCATGCGGCACCCCGGCCGTGCCACCCAGCACATGGCCGATGCCGTGGCTGGCGCCCACCGGCACGCCCACTTGAGAGCCGGCCATCGACATCCACGCCCCGAGCTGACAATCAAGCCGGGCGGCGAGATCGGTTGGGTCTGCCTTGCACGCGCGCAATCCGCGCCCCAGCAGTCGCAACGCTTGCATCGCCAGCCCGTCGCTGAGCGGCTGGCCGGCGATCGAACATAGCCCCTCGACCGCATGATCGACGGCGCGGATGCCGGTCGACAGAAACAACCATTCCGGCGTTGGCAGGGTGACCGCAGGATCCAGGATCACGGTCTGCGGGATCATGGTGGGGGATGCAAAGGACTCCTTGTGGGCCACACCATCCGGGGTATCGGTGTCGGTGCAGCCGGCGAACGAGGAAAACTCGCCGGCCGACAGGGTGGTCGGGATCGAAATCGTGCGCACTGCTCCGGCCGCGACTGGCGGGCGGCTTGTGATGCCGTCCGCACCGGTGACCGCGCGGAAGCGGTCCAGAGCGCGCGGGTCGGCGATGCCGTTGGCGAGGCACATGCCGACCATCTTGGCGGCATCGGTGACCGATCCGCCGCCAAGCGTCACCAGCAGATCGGCCCCGGCATCGCGGGCGGCATTGGCGGCGGCAATTACCGCATTGCGCGGGGTGTGGGCGGGCATGTCGGTCCACACCCCGGCGAGGTGGTTGCCGAGGGCGGAGCGCGCATCATCGACCAGCCCGGTCTGGCGCGACAAGGTGCCGCCGGCCATCAGGAATACCCGCACCGCGCCGCAGCGGTCGCGTTCGGCGGCCAGGGCGGCGGGGAAGGGCTGGCCGTAAATCACCCGGTCCATGTTGGGGTAGCGGTAGATGCCGTGCTGGATCATTTTCGGGGCCTTGCTGCATAATGGTGCAGCTTGGCGCGGTTATGCCGGCGGTTCAACCGCCTGCCGCATGCCGCGCGGGTTGCCGCCGCCACCGCGACATCGCAGGATAGGGCAACCGAGGAGCTCCAATGTATCTCAATCATTTCGCTGCCAGCACCGCCGCGCAGGACATGACGGCCACCGATGAATTCGCCAGCCTGCTGCAATCGGCGACCGAGCTTGGCATCGACCATGACAAGGCCACCGCTTACCGGTCATCCAACATCGTGCTGCGCGGGATGCGGTTTCATTTCCTCGAATGGGGCGATCGGTCCAAACCCACCGTGCTGCTGCTGCATGGCGGGCATCAATCGGCACATGCGTGGGATTTATGCAGCCTCAACCTCGCGCAGCATTACCATGTGCTGGCATTGGACCAGCGCGGCCATGGCGACAGCGAATGGGCGCGCGATGTGGATTATTCCGGCATGGCGATGGCGGCCGATGTCACCGCGTTCCTGGCGGCGCTGGAGCCGGGCAAGCGTCCTGTTGTGGTCGGGCATTCGATGGGCGGGCGCAACGCGATGCTGGTGGCGCGCGAAACCCCAGATGCGATGCGGGCGCTGGTGATTGTCGATATCGGGCCGGAGATTTCGGATGCCGGGCGCAGCGCGATCGCGGGGTTTGTGAAAGCCGCCGAGGAATTCGACGACCTCGATCACTTCGTCGCCACGGTTCGCAAATACGATCCCTATCGCCCGATGGCGCATATCGAGCGGACGGCAAAATATAACATGCTGGTGCGCGCTGACGGCAAGTATATCTCCAAATGCGATGGCACGGCGCGGCGGGTCGGCATTCGCCCGTCTTTGCCGCAGGATGTGCTGACCCTGCCAGACGCGGCACGGCTGACACTGCCGGTGCTGGTGGTGCGCGGGGAGAATTCCAACATCCTGGCACCCGATGCCGCCGAACGTTTCCGCGACGCATTACCGCAGGGGGCGCTGGTCACCATTGCCAATTGCGGGCATTTGGTGCCGTCGCAGAACACCAAGGGCTTCCTGGCAGCGTTGCACACTTATCTCGCAGCACTCGGATAGGAATTTCCAACCGCTGCGTGCTGGGGTAGAAGGCCGGATGCGCGCCATCATTCCCTTGTTTCTCGCCATCGGGCTGTTCGCCCTGCCCCATGCTGCCCCCGCCCAAGAGGTGATGGACGCCGTGCGCGCCGATCGCTGGGTCGAGGCCCAGGCGCCGGCGGCCCGCCATCCCGATCCGGTGGCCGCCAAGCTGGTCACCTGGTTCCGCATGCAGACGCCAGGGGCTGCGAGCCTCGGTGACATCAACGCCTTCCTGGCGGCAAACCCGGATTGGCCGCTGGCCGGCACCCTGGTTCTGCGCCGCGAGGAGTTGTTGGCGGCGGAACTGGATGACGTTATTGCAATCGCCGCCTGCGATCATGCGCGCCCCACCCTTGCCGCCACCCAATTGCGCTGCGCCGATGCGCTGTTGAAACTCGGCCGCGGCAACGATGCGGCAATGCTCGCCCGCCTCGCCTGGGCCGAGGGTAATTTGGACGCTGCCGGTGAGGCGCGGGTGCTGAAGAGCTGGGGCGCCACAATCCGCCGTGAGGATCAGCTGCGCCGCTTTGACCGGCTGGCCTGGACCGAACCGAATGCGGCAGCCCGGCAATTGCTGCGCCTGGCACCGGAGGATCGGCGGCTCGGCGAGGTCCGGCTGGCGCTCCGCCGTGATGAAGCCAATGCGCGGGGATTGCTGGCGGCGTTGCCGGAAAAACTCCGCGCCGATCCGGCGATCCTGCTTGAACATGCGCGCTGGCTCAGGCGAAGTGACCAGGATGATGCGGCGCTGGCGCTGTGGCTGGCGGCTGGAAATGCCGCCGAGCAGGCCGCATCGCCCGAGCGCCAGGCAGCATTCTGGGACGAGCGTTCCCTGTTGGCGCGGCGACGCTTGCGGGTTGGCGATGCCGAAGGCGCCTATCGCCTGGCGGCAGGTCATGCCCAGACCAAGGTCGAACAAATCGCCGATGCCGAGTTCCTGGCCGGCTTCATCGCGCTGCGCAGGCTCGGCAATCGCGAGGCCGCGAGCAAGCATTTCGAAACTTTGGCCGCAGGGTCAAAGTCTGCAATCACCCAGGGCCGGGCGCAATACTGGCTCGGGCGGGCCAGCGGCAATGCGGTGGTGGCGCGGAATTTCTATCGCGCCGCAGCGGCCTTCCCGAACACCTTTTACGGCCAGCTTGGCGCACTTGCCGCCGGCGACACCGCTCAAATCCTCGCCAGCAGGCTCAGTGTGGGGCTCACGCAGGTCGATACCACCCAGGCGCTCGACCTCGCCGGTCGGGAACTGGCACGGGCGGCGGCGATTTTGGTGGGGTGGGGGGTGCCCCGCCGGGCAGCGCCGTTCCTGCTGCGGCTTGACGACGTTGCGCCGGACCCGGTGACCCGCGACATTGCAGCCCGGCTCGCAACAGGGCTTGGCGCGCCGCAGGTGGCGGTGGCACTGGCACGGCGGGCGGGGCGCGACGGGCTGGTGCCGCTGGCCACCGGGTGGCCACAGGGCGTCGTCATTCCCGCCGATGCCGGGATCGAGCCGGCGCTGGCACTTGGGATTATCCGCCAGGAGAGCAGTTTTGATTCCGTCATCACCAGCCCCGCCGGGGCGCGCGGGCTGATGCAGCTGATGCCGGCAACCGCCGCGCAAATGGGCAAGAAGCTCGGCGTGGCAGCACCGGTCGCGGCCCTGACCGATGATCCGGCGCTGAACCTGCGGCTCGGCACCGCCTATCTGGCGATGCTGATGGCCCAGTTCGACAACGCCACCCCGCTGGTGGTGGCAGGCTACAATGCCGGGCCAAGTCGGGTGGGGGAATGGCTCGGGGTCAATGGCGATCCACGGCGTGGGGCGATCGACGCGATCGACTGGATTGAGCTGATCCCGTTCGCCGAAACCCGCAACTATGTCCAGCGCGTCACCGAAAATCTGGTGATCTATCGGGCCCAAGCTGCGCAGGCTGGGGTCGGGCAGATAGGCCCACATCCTCTGGCGATCTGGCTGCCGTGAGCTGGATTTCGACCTGGGGTGCGTGGCCGGCGTACGGTCGCAGATGGCAATGATCGCGGTAGTGCTGGCCGGGCTCGACGCTTTAGTGTGGCGGCTGTGAGCCTCGCCCGTTTTGTCGCCAGCGGTTTCGGCGCCGGATACGCGCCGGTGGCGCCCGGAACGTTCGGGTCCCTTGTCGGGCTCGGGCTTGGGGCGCTGTTGATGCACGTCTGGTCCGATAGCCTGCCACTTGCCTGCTTGTTCGCAGGTCTGCTCGGGCTCTGGTCGGTCGCGAAAATCGACGGCGGCGATGATCCGGGCTGGATCACCATCGACGAGATCGCCGGCCAGCTTGTCACAATGTTGCCGCTTGCAGCGCCGACGCCGTTGGCTCTGTTGGCGGCCTTTGGGCTGTTCCGCCTGCTCGACATCGCCAAGCCCGGCCCGATTGGCTGGGCGGACCGGCAACACGGGCCGGCTGGGGTGATGGGCGATGATATCCTGGCCGGATTGATCGGTGCCGGCATCCTATGGGCAGTGCAGAAAATATATCCCATGATCCTCGTCTGAACTGTCCCGGGGGATTTCATGGTCGACGCCGACATCCTGACCCAAGCCGAACATTTGCTGATCGCCTGTCGCGCGGCAGGCGTCATGGTGGCAACCGCTGAGAGCTGCACGGGTGGGCTGATTGCTGCCAGCCTGACCGCTATCGCGGGCAGCTCCGATGTCGTCGAGCGTGGCTTTGTGACATATTCCAACCAGGCCAAGACCGAGTTGGTCGGCGTCGATCCAGCGTTGATCGACAGCCATGGCGCGGTGAGCGAGCCGGTCGCGCGCGCCATGGCAGAAGGCGCGGTGGTGCGGTCGCGTGCCGATCTCGCCATCAGTGTGACCGGGGTTGCCGGCCCCGGCGGCGGCAGCGCGGACAAGCCGGTGGGTCTGGTCTGGTTCGGTTGCGCCCGCCGCGGCGAGGCGACCACTAGCACCAGCCGGGTATTCCCAGGCGACCGCATGGAGATACGCCGCGCGACGGTTGCCTTGGCGCTCGACCTCTTACGCCAGCGGGTGTGAGATGACCCAAGGCCATAATGGCGGCCCGCCGCTGGAAGACGAAGCCCCCGATGTGCTGGCGTGGCGCAGCTATACCTGGCGGCGTGCCCATCGCCGGGCGTGGAAAACCCCACCGCCCGAGATTGCGCTGCGCCGGCTTGCCCGGGCAGAGGAACTCGGGATGACCTATAAGGAATACACTCTGGAGATCATGGAGCGCGGAATCTATCTTTGAGCGGCGCGCTTCATCTGGTGGATTTTGCTGAAATCGGTGCCCCCTGGATCGCCCGCCACACCGCCTCGGGCGTTGCCGGCATGTTCAGGTGCACCACGCCCAATGTCGCCAGCGCATCCATCAGCGCGTTCATCACCGCCGGCGCGCCGCCCGCCGCCCCGGCCCCGCCGCAGCCCTTGATGCCGAGCGGGTGGTTCGGCGCCGCGGTCGGCAGGGTTTCCAGCGTCAGGGCGGGCAGATCGTCGGCGCGTGGCAGGGCATAGTCCATCAGCGAGCCGGTGAGCATCTGGCCTGTCGCCGGATCATGGCGGATTGCCTCGCCAAAGGCCTGGCCGAAGCCTTGCACCACCCCGCCCTGCAACTGGCCTTCGAGCAGCGCCGGGTTCAGCACCTGGCCGAAATCATGCAGCATGGTATAGCGCCGCAGGTCCCAGGCGCCGGTTTCCGGATCGATTTCGACCTCCGCAACGTGGCAGCCATTGGGGAAGGTTGGCCCGGTCGGCTTCCACCAGCCCTGCCCTTCGAGCATCTTGTTGCCGAGGCCGGACGCGACCTGTTTCCAGCCGATCGCCCGGTCGGTGCCAGCAACCCGAAAGCTGCCATCGACAAACTCGATATCGATTTCGGCCGCTTCCAGCGCATCGGCGGCAAGCGGCAGCGCCTTTTTCACCAGATCGCGCGACGCTTCGGCCAATGCCGCGCCGGCAATCGGGATCGATGCCGAGCCGCCCGTGCCATGGCCGGATGGAATGCGGTCGGTGTCACCCTGCACAATGTCGATGTCATCCGGATCGAGCCCCAATTGGCTGGCGAGCAACTGCGCATAGGCGGTGGCGTGGCCTTGGCCGTTGGACTGGGTGCCGAGCAAGGCCGTCACCCGGCCATCGGCGCGCAATTCCAGCCAAGCATGCTCGTCCCACGACCCGGCAACCCGCTCGCAATAATGCGCCCAGCCGATGCCGCGCAACATTTTGGATGCGGCCCGGCGCGCCGCGAAACCGGCATAATCGGCGCGGACCAAAGCGGTATCGATCATCGTCGGGAAATCGCCGCTGTCGTAATTCAGCCCCAACCCGGTGCGGAATGGCAGCTCCGCCGGGGTCAGCATGTTGCGCCGGCGCAGCGCAAGCCGGTCGATGCCCAGCACGCGGGCGGCGTGATCGACCAGGGTTTCGAGCAGGAAGACGGCTTCAGGGCGGCCGGCACCGCGATAAACCTCGGTCGGCGCGGTGTTGGTGAACACGCCGCGCACCGTCACGGCAATGGCGGGAAAGCGGTAGACACCCGCCACCGCCGGCCAGTTCGAGGTTGGCGATAGCTGCCCCTTGGGCGCGAGATAGGCGCCGATGGCGGCGGTCGAGGTCACCCGCAGCGCCAGGAAAATCCCGCCGCCATCACCCGCCAGTTCCGCGGTGTAAACATTGTCGCGGGCCTGATAGTCGGACAGAAAGCTATCGGTGCGGTCACCAACCCAGGACACCACCCGGCCGAGATGTTTGGCTGCCCATAATACAAGGATTTGTTCAGGATAGAGCGCGTTCTTAATCCCGAAACTGCCGCCGACATCGGTGACGATCACCCGGAAACGGTCGGCCGGTTCGCCGAACGCCTGACCCAGCGCGTCCTTGATGCCGTGCGGCATCTGGGTCCCCGAGGTCAGGGTGTAGCGGCCGGTGCCGGGGTTGAATTCACCGATGGCGCCACGGTTCTCCAACGAGCCGACCTGCACCCGAGGGTTGCGGCTGTCCATGCGGATGATCTGGGCGGCCTGGGCGAATGCGGCATCTACGGCTTCGGTATCGCCAGCGCTCCAGGTAAAGCAGAGATTATCCGGCGCTTCGGGCCAGACCGCCGGGCCACCCAACGCGGCATCGGTGGCGACCACCGCGGGCAGCGTGTCGTACTCGATCATCACCAATTCGGCGGCATCGCGCGCGATGGCCTCGGTTTCGGCCACCACCATGGCCACCGTGTCGCCGACAAAGCGCACCTTGCCCTGGGAGAGCGCTGGGTGCTGCGGACGGAAGGCAAAGTCCTGGTCGGGCGGCGTGCCGGGCAGGCGGATCAGATCGCTGCCCGAGGGGATACTGCCCAGACCGGCCGCGGCATAATCAGCGCCGGTGAGCACCGCGAGCACGCCGGGCAGCGCGCATGCGGCGGCCCGGTCGATAGTGGCGATCACGGCATGGGCATGCGGACTGCGGATCATCACCGCGACCGCCATGCCGGAGCACACCAGATCGGCGGTGAAGCGGCCTTGCCCGACCAGCAGGGCGAAATCCTCCTTGCGGCGAAGCGACTGGCCAAATGCGTTGGTGCCCATGAAATTTTGTTCCCTATAGGAAGAAAGCACTATTTTTTTTGAACCAAAAGAACGCCATGCCGTATTTTTTTGCCTTCACTTAACCCGCCATTCCTCCGCCGCCAAAGACGGCAGGGTCAGCGATTTCGGCGGCAATATTCCGGTCATCCAGCGCGGCTGAATGAACACAGCCGCCGGGTGATAAAGCGGCAGGATCGGCAAATCCTCGGCCTGGATCGCCTGGATTTCTTTCCACATTGCCAGACGCCGAATTGGGTCGAGCTCGGTTTGCGCGTTGGTCAGCACGGTGTCGAGGGCGGGATTGGCGTAGCCGCCATAATTGCTGCCGCCGAGATTATTCGCCGTCGATGGGATCCGGCTGGAGTGAAACCGCGCATAGGGGATCCAGTCTGGCGCGGGGAGCGAGGTGAAGATGACCATCCCTTGAAAGCTGCGCTTGCGCACCGTCTCGCCGAGCAGGACGCGGGGTGGCTCGTTGCGGACCACGATTTCGACGCCCACTGCGCGCAGTTGGCTTTGAATGACCTGCTCGACCAATTCGATCAACCGGATGCCCGAGGCGCCCGACAGGTCGATCGACAGCTTTTTGCCGTCCGCCCCGACCAGGATCTTGTCCGGGCCTGGCTTGTAGCCGGCCTCGGCCAGCAAAGCGCGGGCGCGGGCCGGGTCGAAAGGGTATTTCCTGATGTCCGGATCGCGGCTGATCTCGGCCGGGGCCAAAGTGCCATCGGCAACCGGGACGTGGTTTTCAAACAGCTTGGCGACGATCGCGCGGCGGTCGATGCCGTACAACATCGCCTGGCGCACCCGCTTGTCGGCCAGTTGCGGGTTGGCGAAGTTGGGCACCATCATCGCCACGCTGAGGGATGGGATAAAGCGGACCTCGAAGCGGTCGGCATGATCCTTGGCGGGCGCCAACGACTGATCGAAGGTCAGCCCGCTGGCAAGGTCAATATCGCCGGACAGCAGATTGGCCAGCAGGGCGGCGGTGTTTTCGATCACTTTGAGGGTGATGGTTTGAAAGCCGGGCTTGGTGCCGGTCCAGCGCGGATTGGGTTTAAAGCTCGCCTGTTCGCCGGGCAGGAAGCGGTCCACCAGATAGGGCCCGTTCCACAATCCAGGCGTGGTTGGCGCCCGGTTGAACAGCGATTGGCGCCCATACTCCAGCCCGTCCTTGGCGGCGCGGAAGATCGGTCCTTCGAGATGGTCGGGCAGCGGATCGGGGCTGAGCCGGTCAAAATCATAGCGCGGCGCATCGAATTCGACGGTGTAATTGGCCTCGTCGATTTCCTTGACGCCGATCAGGCCGGGCTCGGGGGAGAATAGTTGCAGGACCGCAAAGCCGAGCGCGATGTCGCGGCTGGTGATCTTCACGCCGTCGCCCCACACCAGATCAGGTCGCAGAGTGAAGCGCACCGACATGAGCTGGCGGCCATCGGGCTGCTTGCTGACAATTGCGCGACCATTGGCGATCGAGGGGATTTCGGTGCACAGCCCACAGATCAGCGTGCCCTCGGCGGTGAAGCGGGCCACGCCGCGCCGGGCAAAGCCGTGGACGTAGCTGCGCACAAGCTGATTGGTGATGAAGGGGTGCATGTCCTGCGGGAATTCGACCATGCCGATTGTCAGAGTGTCGCGCCTGGCTTGAGCCTGAGCCTGGTCTGACAAGCTGGCCAACAGCATCACAAGCAAGGTCACAAGCCGCAAAGCAGTCGAACATGTCGGGTACATGGCATGCGAATTCCTGGTTGTCCGGCGCGGGGCGCGTCGCCAGTTTACGCGGCGGGCGCGGCACGGCAAGTTGCACCGATGATCAGCGCCCCCTCCGCGTCGCAACTGCCTTGACCGAGCCGCTCCTTTTGGGTCGCGCACTGACGGTAGAACTTGGCCCGGCCCATGACCGGACCAGTGTGATCACCGGTTTGGATTTCAGCCTCGCCGCTGGACGCACCCTCGGCGTGGTCGGTGAAAGCGGCTGCGGCAAGTCGATGACGGCGCTGGCGATCATGGGCCTTGCGCCCAGCCCGCACCGGATCGGGGGCGTTTTGCGATTTGCCGGGCAGGATTTACTGACCATGCCGCAAGATCGGCGGCGCCAGTTGCGTGGCGCGGACATGGCAATGATTTTCCAGGAACCGATGACCGCGCTTAATCCGGTGGTGCCGGTCGGGGTGCAGATCGCTGAAATGCTGATCGTGCATGACAACGCCAGCGAGACCGCAGCGTGGCGCGGGGCGGTGGCATTGCTCGACCGGGGAGGCATCGCCGACCCGGCGCGTCGTGCCAGGGCCTATCCGGATGAATTATCGGGCGGCATGCGCCAGCGGGTGATGATTGCGATGGCGATTGCCTGCAAGCCCCGCCTGCTGATCGCCGATGAGCCGACCACCGCGCTTGACGTTTCGGTGCAGGCGCAGATCCTCGATCTGTTGCTCGAACTGCAACGCGATACCGGCATGGCGATGGTGTTCATCAGCCATAATCTCGGCGTGGTGAGTGCAGTCGCCGATGACATCATGGTGATGTATGCCGGGCGGGCGTTGGAAACCGGGCCCGCCCAGCGCGTGCTGACCGCGCCGGCCCATCCCTATACCGCTGGGCTGATCGCGACCTTGCCGGATATCGGCCGCCGCCAGAAAATCCTTCCGGTGATCGAGGGCAGCCCGGTCAATCCGCGCAATCGCCCGCCGGGTTGCGCCTTTGCGCCACGCTGTCCGCGGGTGATTGCCGAATGCCGGACCGGCTTGCCGGCGATGGTGATGGTAAGCCCCGGCCAGGAAGCCGCGTGCATACGGTGTGCGGCATGACCGCCCTGCTCGAAACCACCAACCTGACCGTGAGTTTCGGCGACCGCGCCGGCTGGTTCCGCCCGGCGCGTGAGGTTCTGGCGGTGCGGAGCGCCAGCATCGCGTTGCAGGCTGGCGAGGTGCTGGCAGTGGTTGGCGAAAGCGGGTCGGGCAAAACCACCCTTGCCCGCGCCTTGCTGGGCCTGGTGCCGATCGCGGCGGGCGAGATACGCTATGATGGATGCGATACCGCGACGATGACCGCGCCCCAGGCGCTGGCGATGCGCCGGTCGGTGCAGATGGTGTTTCAGGACCCGTTCGGCTCCCTCGATCCCCGGCTCCCGGTTGGCGCGATTATCGCTGAACCGCTGGATATTCATGGCATTGGCAGCCCGGCCAGCCGCCGCGCGCGGGTGGCGGAGTTGCTGGGCCTGGTGGGTCTGGCAGCCGACGCCGCCGGGCGCTACCCGCATCAGTTCAGCGGCGGTCAGCGCCAGCGCATTGCCTTTGCCCGGGCGTTGGCGCCGAGCCCGCGTGTCATCATCGCCGATGAACCGCTTTCCGCGCTCGATGTCTCGATCCAGAGCCAGATGCTCAACATGGCGGCCGAACTGCGCGCCCGGCTCGGCCTCGCCTACCTCATCATCAGCCATGATTTGGCGGCGGTGCATCATATCGCGGACCGGGTGGCGACGATGTATCTCGGGCGCATCGTCGAAGTCGCCGATGTCGATGAGTTGTTCACCCGCCCCGCCCATCCCTATACCGCCGCCCTGCTGGCCGCGGTGCCACGGATTGGCGCCGGCAAATGGATGCCGGGTGCCGCGCTGGGCGGTGACATCCCGAGCCCACTGGCGCCGCCAACGGGCTGTGCGTTTCATCCGCGCTGCCCGGCCGCATCATCGCTTTGCGCAACCGCAACCCCTGAAATGCGGGCCATTCGGGCCGGCCACGATGTGGCCTGCCACCACCCGTTGGGAACCGCGTGATGGGCAGATTTCTGCTAGGTCGAATCACTGGGGCAGGCATTGTGCTGCTGCTGAAATCCTTTGTGATCTTCGCCCTGATCGGGCTGATGCCGGGCGATCCGCTCGATCTGATGATGAACGCCAATCCGGAAACCACGCCCGAACAGATGGCGCATCTGCGGGCGATGTACGGCGTCGATCTGCCGATCACCCAGCGCTATTGGACCTGGCTGGTGGCAGCCTTGCAGGGCGATTTCGGCTATTCGCGCATCCAGCACCGCCCGGTGCTCGACATCATCATCCCCGCGTTGGGCAACACCCTGATCCTGACCGGGGCCGCCTTTGTGCTTTCCACCACGCTCGCGGTCACGCTGGGCACCATCGCGGCGTTAAAGCGCGGCACCTGGATCGACCGGATTATCAATCTGTTCGCGTTCGCGGGAATTTCGGTGCCGAGCTTCTGGCTCGGGCTGCTGATGATCTATCTGTTTGCGGTCCGGCTCGGCTGGCTGCCGGCGGGCGGGATGCCGCGCCCCGAACAAGGCTTTGGCGGCATGCTGGCCCATCTGGTGATGCCGGTCATGACCCTGGTGATTGTGGAAACCGGCGGGCTTGCGCGCTACGCCCGCGCGGCGATGATTGAGGTGCTGAGCCAGGATTACATCCGCACTGCCCGCGCCAAGGGCCTGACCGACCGGCGCATGCTGGTGCGCCACGCGTTGCGCAACGCGCTGATCCCGGTGCTGACGCTGGTGGCCTTGCAGCTTGGCGGGTTGTTTTCCGGCGCCGCGCTCACCGAGGCGATGTTCGCCTGGCGCGGCATGGGGCGGCTGATCCTGGAGGCTATCCTGGGCAATGACTATAATCTCGCGTTGGTATGCTTGATGTTTGTGACCGCTACGATCCTGATCGCCAATATCTGCGCCGATATTGCCTATACCTGGCTCGATCCCCGCATCAGCCTCGGGAAACGCCGGCGATGACCGAAGCATCGGTATCGGTCTGGCAATTGCGCTGGCGCCGGCTGGCGCGCGACCGGGTCGCGTTGGGGGCATTGTCGGTGCTGGTTTTGCTTTATGGGCTGTGCTTTTCGGCAGCCTGGATCGAAGTTTGGCTAGATGTCACCGGGGTCGATACCGATCTGATGAGCAGGTTCGATCCGATCGATGCCCGACACTGGCTTGGCTCCGACGAGGCCGGGCGCGACGAATTCACCCGCATCCTGCGCGGTGGGCAGATTTCGTTGTCGATCGGGTTGTTTGCGGCAATTGGTTCAAGCTTCGTCGGCACCGTGATTGGTGCCACGGCGGGTTATTTCCGCGGCCGGGTCGATATGGTGCTGATGCGGTTCACCGATTTCATGCTGGCGATGCCGGCGCTGCCGGTGCTGATCATCCTGGCGGCAATCGACCTTACCAAGCTGGGCTTCAGCCAGGATTTCGTGCGTTCGGGGGCGGCCGGCTACTGGCGGATCGTGCTGATCGTGACCTTGCTGGGCTGGACCACGGTTGCCCGCCTGGTCAGGGCTGCAACGTTGTCGCTGGTTGAACGGGAATTCGTGCTTGCCGCGCGCGCCCAGGGGGCGTCATCGTTGCGGATATTATGGGTGCATGTGCTGCCCAATGCAGTAACCCCGATCATTGTTGCGACAACTTTGCGCATGGGGAGCGTGATTTTGACCGAAAGCGCGCTAAGCTTCCTTGGTGTCGGCATTCAGCCGCCGTCGACAAGCTGGGGGAGCATGTTAACCAACGCGCAGGAGTTAATGGCGTCCAACCCGTTGCTCGCGGTTTATCCGGGGGCGGCAATCCTGATGGCGGTGATTGCGATTAATTTTGTTGGCGACGGGCTGCAATCCGCCTTCGATCCGCGCGCCGATCCGCATTGAAGATGCACCCCACAGGATGGCGGGCGTGACCGCCGGGCTGCGCGACAGACTGGCGGCGGTTGCCCCGTCCTGGCTCGCCTACGGCATCGCCATCCTCATCACCGTCGGCCTCGTCGGAGGCAGCGTCTATGTCCATCTAGCCAATGAATATCGCCATACCGAGGAGAGCGGCTACGCCCAGACCAGCACTCTGGCACTGGGTTTTGCTGAGAACATCCAGCGCAGCCTGGAAGCCATCGACCAGACGTTGATTTATGTCCGCGATGCCTATACCGCCGATCCGCAGCGTTTCGATCTGGCGAAATGGACCCGCAGCGGCCCGGTGGCAGGGCGCCCATCGGTACGAATTTCGGTGCTTGATGCCGACGGCACGTTGCGCAGCACCAATCTCGGCGCGTTATCGGGCAAGGTCGATCTGTCGGACAGCGAAATTGTCCAGATGCAGCGTGGCGCCACCGAAGACCGGTTGCGCATCGGCCTGCCGGTTCGCGCCATTGGCAATGGTCGCTGGGTGCTCAATGTCACCCGCCGCATCGTAGCGCCTGGCGGCGGGTTTGGCGGAATTGTGGTGGCCACGGTCAATCTCGACTATTTCACCCGGTTTTACGATGCGCTTGACCTGAGCCGCGCGGCCGTGATGCTGCTCGGCCAGGACGGCATCGTGCGGGCGCGGGCGCCGAACGCGGAAAATGTCATCGGTCAGCCCTATCGTGGCACCGCGACCGAGGAAATCCTGCTTGGCGAACGCGACCGTGGCCAGTTTCGCGGCATCGCCGCCTATGACGGGGTGATGCGGCTGTTCAGCTATAACCGGGTGGCGGATTACCCGTTGACGGTGCTGGTCGGGCTCAACGTCGGGGAGGCTTTTGCCACTTATCGCGGCCATGCGCGGCTGGCCATTTCGGCCGCCGTAGCCATTGTGCTGCTGCTGTTGCTTGGTGCGATCGCCATGCTACGCCAGCATCAACGCCTGACCGGATCGCAGCGCGCTTTGTCAGCGACGCTTGAGAACATCAGCCAGGGCATCATGATGATCGACCCGAGCGGGGGCATGCCGGTGATGAACCATCGCGCCATCGGGCTGCTGGGTTTGCCCCAGGTGTTACTGCGTCCGGAAACCAAATTCCGCGATATTGTTGCCTGGCAGGTGTCACAGGGCGAATTCGGGCCGCCCGACAAGGTGGCGCCCAACATCATTGAGGTATTGCGCACCGGCATCCCGGACTTCGTGCCCGGAGCCCGCGAGCGGGTGCGGCCCAACGGCGTGGTGCTGGAAATCCGCAGTGAGGTGCTGCCCAATGGCGGCATGGTTCGGACTTATACCGACATCACCGACCGCCGGCGCAACGAACGCGCGCTTGCCATGGCGCGTGGCGCGGCCGAAGCCGCCGGGCGGGCGCGCGCGGAATTTCTGGCAGTAATGAGCCATGAAATCCGCACCCCGATGAACGGCATCATCGGCGTCGCCGGCCTGTTGATGGACATGAACCTTGCGCCGAACGAGACGCATTATGTCCGGATCGTGCTCGACAGCGCCCAGCATCTGCTGCAACTAATCAACGATATCCTGGATTTCTCCCGCCTTGATGTCGGCCGCCTCGAACTTGAGGACGCCCCGCTCGATCTCGCCGCGGTGCTGCGCGAGAGCCTTGGGATCGTGGGCCATGCTGCCCAGACCAAGGGGATTACCATCGCCCATGAGATCGCCGCTGACGTCCCCACCCAGCTGTTCGGCGATGGCCATCGTTTGCGCCAGATTCTGCTTAATCTGGTGGGCAACGGCATTAAGTTCACCAGTGCCGGCAGTGTCACCGTCGTGGTGCAGCGCATCCGCACCGAAGTGACCGAGGCTGGCCCCGCCATCCGCTTGGGCTTTGCCGTGATCGACACCGGCATTGGCATCCCGCCCGAGGCGACGCCGAAGCTGTTCAATGAATTCACCCAGGTCGACAGTTCCATTTCGCGTCGCTTTGGTGGCAGCGGGCTTGGACTCGCGATCAGCCGGGGCCTGATTGAACAGATGGGCGGCCATATCAGCGTCGATAGTGCCGTGGGCGTTGGCAGCACGTTCCGCTTTGACATCCGCCTGCGTCTGCCGCGATCGGACGCAGAGGACCGGCCCGCCCTGGTCCCCGCCCCGCCCAGCGCCTTGGCCACCGCCGTGCCCAACGCCTTGCCTGTGCCGGCCCATGCGCCTGCGACCTTCGCGGTTCTGGTGGCGGAGGACAATATGACCAACCGGCTGGTGGCGACACGGATGCTGGAGCGTCTGGGCCATCGGGTGACAGCCGTTGAGGACGGCGCGCGGGCGCTGCGGGCGGTTGCTGCCGGGAATTTCGATATGGTGCTGATGGATGTCATGATGCCGGAAATGGATGGCATCGCGGCAACTGTCGCCATCCGCGCTTTGCCCGGGCCTCGGGCGGAGATCCCGATCATCGGGCTGACCGCAAATCTGCTGGCCACCGACCGCGAGCGCTGCTTTGCCGCCGGGATGAACCATTTTGAAACCAAGCCGATTACTCTGTCGCGCCTGGAAACCGCGATCGCGGCCGTAATGGAGGGGACAAGCCCTGTCGGGGATGGCGCAACCCAGCCTGATATCGACGGGTTTGATCAGAGCCGACTGAACGCGCTGGTTCAGCAGATCGGGGCGGAGGCAACCGCGGGCGTGGTGCGCCAGTTTATCGATGATGGCGGCCGACAGATCGACACGCTGGTGGCATTGGCCGAAAGCGGACGCACTGAGCTTGTTCTGCACCAGGCGCAGTTGGTGATGCGGGCGGCGGAAAATCTCGGCTTGTCGCATCTGGCCGTGGCCGCCAGACATTTCAACACCGCGGTCGCCAGCAACGAACCGGGGCTCGCGGGAATGGCTGCCCAAATCAAGGCTTTATTCCGGATGAGCATTGACATTGTGCGGGCCTGGCAGCCCGCAGTAGCCACAAAAACCGACCCGGCACTCGACAAATCCGACGCGTGAGGCAAAAACCCCTGGCGAACGGCGCGGCCGGCTGGGTGCGCCGCCAGACATGTGACGAAGGAATGACCGAATGAGCCACGAGACCGAGGGTCGGCTGCGAATTGCGCCGGTGCTGAAACGCTTCATCGATACCGAGGCGCTGCCGGGCACCGATCTCGCGCCCGCCGCGTTCTGGGCCGGGGTGGAGCGGTTGGTGGCGGTATTCGGACCGCGCAACGCCCGCCTGCTGGCCGAACGCGACCGGTTGCAGGCCGAAATCGACGCCTGGCATCTGGCGCGTCGCGGTCAGGTTTTCGATGCGGGCGCCTATACCGCATTCTTAAGTGAAATCGGCTATCTCCGCCCGGCACCGACCGCA
>JACMOQ010000253.1 GCA_014377905.1 Acetobacteraceae bacterium
GGGTCGCATCTGCCGCAACCGACCGTGGACGGGCAAAGCCGGGCGATGCGGCTCGCACTTGGCGAGGCACGGCTGGCGCCGGGGGAGGTCGGTCTGGTCAGCGCGCATGCGACATCAACCGCGATGGGCGACTCCGTTGAACTTGCCTCGATTGCCGAGGTTTTTGGCGCGGCGGCCGACGGATTGCCGGTGGTGGCCACCAAGGCCATGACCGGGCATTGCCTGTGGTCGGCAGCACTGGTAGAAACCATTGCGGCCCTGTTGCAGGTGCGCGCCGGCCGGCTGCATCCGGCGGTGAACCTCGATCGCCCGATTCCGCATTTTGGCTTGGGGCTGGGCGCTGAACGGCCACACGGCCCAATTATCATGAAAAACGCCTTCGGGTTTGGCGGCATCAACGGGGTGATGATCCTGAGGGCGAATCTGCCATGAAGTTTTTTCTGACCGGCGGTTCGGGCGGCATTGGCGCCGAATTGGCGGTGGCGCTGGCAACGGCCGGACATGATGTCGCCTTCACCTGGTTTAGTGATGCGGCCGGCGCGCGCGCCACCCAGGACCGCATCGCTGCCGCCGCACCCGCGAGCCAGGCCCTGGGCCTGGAGCTCGATGTGCGTGACCCGGCCGCCGTTGCCGCGGTGGGCGATACCGCCAGCGCGGCGTTGGGGGGAATAGATGCGGTCATCTGCAATGCGGCGATCACCCGCATCGCGGCGGTGCCGTTGACCGAGGACGCCGATTGGCGAGACGTCATCGACACCAACCTGACTGGAAGCTTCTGGGTGGCGCGCCATTTTTCCACCGCGTTTCTCGCCCAGCGCCATGGTCGTTTCATCTTTATTTCCTCGGTTGCCGCCGCTGGCATGAACGGCCAGGCGGGTTATGCGGCAAGCAAAGCCGGGCTGCTGGGATTGTCCGGCACCTTGGCGCGCGAATTCGGCCCGCGTGGGGTGACCAGCAATGTCATCACGTTGGGCCTGTTCGATGCCGGAATGGGCCAGCGCGACGCGACAGACCAATTGCGCAAATTCTGGACAAGTTCCGCCCCGGTGCGGCGCATGGGCCGGGCTGAGGAAGTGACCCAGGCCGTGTTATACCTCGCCTCTGACGCTGCCGCGTTCGTTACCGGGCAGGATCTGCGCTTAACCGGCGGGCTTGATTGGGCGCCATGACGCACCACCGAAAAGGGATTGCAGGATGAACTACGAAGCCGTGCTTGCCGTGGTGAAGGAGGAGATGTTCGATATCCTCGACCTTCCCGCCAACACCCCGTTCAACCCGACGGACCGGTTCGACGAATACGGCGCCATCAGTATCGATATCGTGACCATCGTATCCTGCTGTATGCGCCGTTTGCGGGTGCGGGTGACGCGGGATGCGTTGATGGAAGCCGGCTCGATTGGGGAACTGGCCGAGATTTTCTGCGCCGCCCAGGAATGATTTTGGCCCGAAACCGGTTCAGGTGGGTTGAAAATTCACCAATCTGATTGAACCTATCGCACCACCAACCGCAAGTGCGGCGATGAAGGGCTCGGGCTTGGCACAAAGTTGGTCAAGTGCATGCAGGGACCACTGGCACAATCCGGGTATCGCAGCGGTCTGCCAAATCACAGGTTCGATATCTGTGCCAATGGACACCGTGAAGCTTGCCAGATCCAGGGTCAGGCCGGCACCGATTGCTTTGATCACCGCCTCCTTCCGGGTCCAGCAGCGCAAAAACGCTTTGGTCCGCGCCGGGCCGCCAACCAGTTGCAGCGCAGATTGTTCGGCGAGTGACAGGGACGGCAGAATTTCCATCATCTGGCGCGGCAAGGGCCGCAACATTTCGATATCGATGCCAATCGGCCGCCCCTGGGTTACCGCAACCAGCGCGATATCGCCGGAATGGGAGAGATTGAACCGCCAATCGCCTTGGTTGTGGTCGCGGGCGATTTCAGGCTTGCCGTGGGCGCCGAAGGCGAACTGGACCCCGGCGGGCTGGACGCCCAAAACTTTGGCCAAGATGTGGCGGAGGGCAATGCGGCACGCGACAAACCGGGCACGATCGGGGGCAAAGTGAAACCGGCCCGCCCGCGCGCGTTCATCGTCGCTCAGGCAGGAGGGGTGGGCATCCAACCGGGCCAGGTCGATCCGATAGATTTCAACCTCACTCGGGCGCATGGCGGCGGCCATTGGCTTGGGCATCGGATCAACGTCCGGTCAACAGGCCCGGCACCACCGACACCAGGCCTGCCAGCAATGCCAAAGCCATGGGAACTTCCGCATTGCTGCCAGGCTTGCGCCATTGCAGCACACGAATGGTCAGTGAGGTCAGGATCGAGCCGATCGCCCCGTAGAACACGAAACTTGCGAGCAGGGAGGGCGGCAACCAGATCACAATCGCTGCACATAATTTCACGTCACCGCCGCCGATGACTTTGAGGTCATGCATCCAAGTGCCAACAGCCAGCACGAAGACCGCAGCCGCGATGGAAATCCAAGACCAAGTATGGTCTTGCGTCGTTAACAACCAGATAACGCCGAAGGCCGCGACCGTAACGCAGGCCAGATTGGGGATGATCCTGTGCCGCACATCGGCAATTGTTGCCCAAATTGCGCCTGCCAGCACGACGGCGAGGGATATATTGGCAAAATTCAGCACCGACCCCACCCGTTCAGGGCA
>JACMOQ010000254.1 GCA_014377905.1 Acetobacteraceae bacterium
GCCACCGTATTCTCGATCCGGCTGAAACGATCGGCGAAACGCGGATCGTCAAGCGCGTCGGCCCGATCCAGCGCCAGCATCAGGGCGCGATGCTGCTTTTCGTTGTTAACCGCAAGCAGGATGTGCCCGGCGTGTTCGCCCGCCCCCGCCTTGAACAAATTCGCGGTGGCATTGCGGCTGACCGCCTGATTGCCGAACTGATACTGCTTGTGTCCGGCAATCGTATAATCGGCAACTTGCGGCGACAAAAAGCTCAACGTTGCATCCAGCATTGCGATGTCAACAAACTGGCCACGCTCGGTATGGGTGCGCTGGAACAAGGCGCTGGCGATCGCAAACGCGCCGGTCATCCCGGACAGCATGTCGCACGCCGCGAACCCGGCGCGCACCGGCCCCATTTCGGGGTGTCCGGTGATCGACATGATCCCCGACATCGCCTGGATGCGCCCGTCATAGCCGGCCTCGGTGCGGTCCGGCCCGGTCTGGCCGAAGCCCGAAATCGCCGCATAAATCAGCTTGGGATTGATCGCCGACAAAGCCGCATACCCGATCCCGAGCTTGTCCATCACCCCTGACCGGAAATTCTCCATCACCACATCGGCATCCAACACCAGCCGCTTGATGATGGCGACGGCCTCCGGCTTTTGCAGATCGAGGGTCAGGCTGCGCTTGTTGCCGTTCACCGCGGCAAAGGCCGGCGCCATGTTGCGGTCGGCCCATTCGCGGGACAGCGGGGTGCGGCGCATGTCTTCGCCATCCCGCCGTTCAACCTTGATGACGTCGGCGCCGAGCAGCGCCAATTGAAAGCTCGCATAGGGTCCGGCAAGAACCTGGGTGAAATCGAGGATTTTGACCCCGGTGAACGGGCGAGGCTCACTCATTCCGCTGCCACCCGGTTGCCGCGCGCCAGTTCCTTCTGGCGGTCAAACTCCGCGCGGCGGCGGGCGAGTTCGTCGTCCGACATTGCGGCGACGTTGTTGTAGCTGTGTTTCCAGTCCGCGTTATCGGCCCAGCGCAACGGCGATTGCGCGGTGGTGCGGGCAAAAGGCGCCGCTTCCAGCACCTGCATGGCCAGTTCCAGGGTTAGCGCCTGGCTATCCGGATCATGCGGGCGGCCTGCGGAATTGCCGAGCGGGAAGTCGGAAAACAGGAAACGCGGGGCGGCGGCGTGTTCGACGATGTCCTTGGCTGCCCCCATCACCACCGTCGCGATGCCATTGGCTTCGAGGTGACGGGCGACCAGCGACGAGGTCTGGTGGCAGACCGGGCAGTTCGGCACCAACAGCGCGACATCTATCCCGTCGGCCTGGCAGCGCGCCAGAATATCGGGGGCGTCAGTTTCGATGGTCACCCGATGGCTGCGATTGGTTGGCGCGCCGAACATGCGCGGACCAACCTCGCCAATTCGCCCGGTTGCCGCCATGCGGCGCAAGGCCGGCAGTGGGTTCCAGGTCCCGCTATCGGTCGCGGTGGTGTTCAACCGATCGTAGCCGATATGGGAAATCCGCAAATCGTGGTCTTGCGCGGTATCGCGTTCATACACCTGATAGAATTTAGCGCTGCCGTTATAGGCCGCACCCGGCCCCTGATCGCCCTTTTCGGGCTGAAACGGGGCGGCAGTGCTGATCAACGCGACCCGTGATTTGGCCAATGGCTTGCGCAGGCTTTGGAACGGTGCCGCGACATAATGCGCCCACAGATACGGTGTGGTGTAGCCGATCGCGATGTAATATTCGCGAGTTCGGCGCATATATTCGATAGCAACGTCGTCATCGGGGGCAAACATGGCACGCTCCTCGGGCTATTGGGCCAGAGGCTAGCGCGGTTTCTGCCTTGGGTAAAATGCCCTCAACAGGCGAAATCATCCCACAGAATTTGCCCAACCTCCCCCATCAGTGTTTCGATCCGTGCATTCGCCTCAACCAGTTGCCGCGAATTGCCGTGCGGCAGGTCGGTATCGTCGAAGGTGAACATGGCAAAGGCAATCGTGTCACCGGGCGCACGCCGGATCAGGCCGGCATCGTTGCGCAAGCCGCGGAGTGACCCGGTCTTGTTGGCCACGCTTCCAGCCGGCAGGAAGCGCGGCACCCGGGTCTGATAATGCTGGTATTCCATGATCGCGATCATGTCGGCGCAGTCTTCCGCAGTCCCGGCTTTGGCTTGCTGGATCAGCACCATCAGCTGCGCCATGTCGATCGCGGAGGCAGTGTTGTTCGAGCTATCGCGGGAATAGGCGCCCGAGGTGAACGGCATTGGCGCCGCCTTGCTTGCCGCCTTGTAGTCGGCATAGCCCACCGGACCTTCGAGCGGCATCGACCACGCACGGCGGAACAGCCCGTGGCAGGCCGCCGGGGTATGAATGTCCTGCAATCCCAGGGCGCGCATCCGGGCGGTAACATTGGCCGAACCGACCAGATCGCACAGGATATCGGTGGCGGTGTTGTCGCTGACGATAATCATCAGCATCATCAGGTCGCGGATCGTCGGGTTGAGCCCAACGCCGAGCGCCTGGATGACGCCGGAGCCGATGACGCGATGGGGCTCCTGAAAGGCAATCCGATCGCTGATCTTAAACTTGCCCTGCCGCGCCTGGGCATAGATTTCGACCATGACTGGCACTTTGAAGGTGCTGGCGGTGGGGAAAAGCGTGGCCCCGTTGACAGCGATCTGCTGCCCGGTTTCGACTTTGATCGCGGCAAACCCGACATCGACGCCGGATGCGGCAATCAGGTCGGTGATACGCTGGGTGGGCTTGTCCATGGGTCAGGTCCTTCGCATTTCGGAAAAAATTTTCGCCACCCGATGATTGGTGATCATGGGTCAATCCGCTGCCATGCGGTCTGCAACCGCCAGCTTGCGCGATCGAAGGTGAGAAAGTAGCCGCCATTGCCCGGCGGTTGGTCGGCCGCCTGGCTGATCGGGGACTGGCGGAGGTGGCACAGCAACAACGCGCCGACGCCGCCATGCGACACCACCGCAACATCGCCGGGCGGGGCCGAAGCCAGCACCGCGCGCATGGCACTGACGATGCGGGCCTGGGCATCAACCGCGCGTTCCCAGCCTTGCACGCTGTCTGTCGGGTTGGCGAAGAACGCATCGACCAGCGCCTCGAAAGCCGGCTTCGGCATATATCCAGTGGCCGAGCGATCGTTTTCACCCAGATCGGCATGCACAGACGCCGCCAGCCCGAGATGGGCCGCGAGAATATCGGCGCCATCGCGCGCCTTGCGCTCCGCGCTGCTGGCGACATAGGCAAGACTGCCGACCCAACATTGGGTCAGCATCGACCGCATCCGGGCGATGCCCGTCGGGTTCAGGCACCAGTCCGGCACCGGAATCACGGGGTCGATTGCCACATCGGGGTGGGTGATGAAAGTAACGGATGCCATGCAGTCTATATCCTGACGATCTATGATAGTCTCGAGACAGAGAAAGGGTCCATGGCACGCAAGCACGCCGATATCGCGGTTATCATCCCGGACGCTAGCCCGGTGCTGACGCTTGCCCGGATCGGCCGGATCGATTTGCTTGGTAGCTTCGCGGTTCCGATCCAGATGGTCGATCAGGTGCATTACGAGGTTACCAAACCGGAAAACGACCCGTTGGGCATCGTCGCTGACGGCCTTCGGCGTTTGCATAATCGGCTTGAGATTGTCGAAACTAACGTGGGTGTCGGGTTTCAGACCCGCAAGGCGCGCGATCCATCCACCAAAAGCAGCAATCTCGGTGAAATCGCGATCGACGAATATGCGACCGAACTCGCCCACACGACCGGCCCAGGCTTTGTGCCGCTAGTACTGTTTGAAGACCCGGATGTGCTGAAACTGCGGATAGCCCAGCTCAAGGATGTTCATCTGCTCAACACAACGGCATGGCTGCTCACATTGCAACGCGAAGGAATATTGTCCGACGGCCTGGCGCTGGTCGAGGCCATCAACGCCCAGCGTAAAACCCCTATGGTCCCGTTCGAGAAAGCGGCCCTCACCAAGAAAATTCGCTCGACCTGGTTACGGAGGAGCTTTGACCGATGAACGAAAAACTGAGCGGGTGTTCGCTTGCCGACGTGTTGGAGCGGTTGGAAAAGGGCAAGATCGGCCATCACGCCGCGATGAAATGGCTGAACATCGACAGCCTGAACGAACTCGTCGAAATCATGCACACCAATGGCCGTTTAATGCCGGGGCATCAGCCGATGAAGGTGTCGCCAGCGACCCGGGCTTTGGTGAAAGCAATCTGGCGGCCGAACCCGGCACCTCAATAATGGTAACGGCACTGTGCGATCAGCAACCCATCGTCGGATGGCCGATAGACCACCCGATGCTCGTGGGTTAGCCGGCGTGACAACCATCCCGCCAGCGCACCGCGGAGTGGTTCAGGTTTACC
>JACMOQ010000255.1 GCA_014377905.1 Acetobacteraceae bacterium
GCGCTCGCCGACAACGAGCTGACGTCATCCACCCGCGCCTTGATCACGGACGCCTACCAAGTCATCAAGGACGGGCACGACGAGATCCGCAATCTCAAGCACGCAATCCATGGTGGCGAGCGCTAAGCGGACCTGGCCCGCGGTGTGCCAAAAACGAGTCAGTTGGCGTGGCCCGAGCGTGTCGAAAACGCTCGGCCCACCGCTCTTAAATAACAGGATTCCCGCTTTCAGACGCGTCACGGCCCGGTACGTTCGCAAGAACGCCAGCTTACCTAGTGCTCCATTGAACACTCTGCATATTCCTTGGCTGTGGAACCAACGGCAGCGTGGGACCGCCTCGCATTGGCACCAGCTGGGCTGGCCATCGAACGCTCGTTTTGCTCGGACTGCGCCAAAACGTCGCGGGGAACTCACATTGTCTTCGTGCATTTAATTCAGGTCAATCTCAGCGAAAACCTTTCCTGATCTAATAACAGATTCTGAAGGACCGAACAGATGTACCTCAATTTGAATTCCGACGATTGCAAAGATAATACGCCCATCCTCATCGTGCTATCTCATTTGCGGTGGGATTTTGTTTTCCAGCGTCCACAGCATATATTGACGCGAGCGACACAAAATTACGACGTATTTTATATCGAAGAGCCGATATTTGAAGGCCAATCATTTTCCTTTCGTGAATTTGAACGTGCACCGGGCGTCCGAATCATTCAGCCGATCCTTCCGCCTGGCACATCAGCGGCAGATTCCATTTTCCACCAGGGTGATGTTGCAGAGTCAATCGCCGCACGCGCTAACGGTCGCCAGGTGGTACTCTGGTATTATACGCCGACCGCGCTCACTTTTGGCCACCGCGTCGATGCCGATTTGATCATTTTTGACAAGATGGACGAGTTGGCATCATTCGCCTTCGCTCCTCCAGAACTGCGCGCGCAGGAAGTATCATTGATGGACATCGCCGACGTCGTGTTTACCGGCGGCGCTTCTCTTCACGCCGCCGCTGCGGGTCGTCATTCCAATATCCATTGCTTCCCGTCCAGCATCGATACCGCGCATTTCGGGAAGGCGCGCGCCAAGCGTGATCCTGATCCCGGTGATCAGTCGCATTTGCGGCACCCACGGCTCGGTTACTTCGGCGTGATCGACGAACGCATCGATCTGCGGCTCATTGCTGAAGTTGCTGCACTTCGGCCGGATTGGCAATTGGTCATGGTCGGTCCAACAGCCAAGATCGACCCCGCCGGACTACCGCAAGCCGCCAATATCCACTGGCTTGGTAGCAAAGATTATCAGCAGCTTCCCGCTTATCTGGCGCATTGGGATATAGGCTGGATGCCGTTTGCCCTGAATGACGCCACCCGGTTCATTTCGCCAACCAAGACGCCGGAGTTTCTCGCCGCTGGCTTGCCGTTGCTCTCCACCCCTATCCATGACGTCGTCGAGCCCTATGGCCGCCTTGGCCTGGTCGAGATCATCAGCAACGCCCAGGCGCTGGTTGAAGCAGGAGACCGTATGCTCGCAGCTGAACGCGTGCCTGCACGCTTCGCCGCGCGGCTCGCCGCCATCGATAGCCAACTCGCGACAGGTAGCTGGGATGCGACTTGGTCCGCCATGCACGCCCTGATCCAGATCCCGGCACAGGTCGCAGCGCCGGTCAAAACGCGGGAGGCAGCCCTTGTTTGATTGGTTGATCGTCGGTGCCGGTTTCGCCGGTTCCGTGCTGGCCGAACGGCTTGCATCGCAACGCGGCGAAAAAGTCCTCGTCGTGGACCGCCGCAACCATGTCGGCGGTAACGCCTATGACCGATATAACGACGCCGGATTGCTCATCCACCAATATGGTCCGCACATTTTTCACACCAACTCCCGGCCGATCGTTGACTATCTGTCGAAGTTCACGGCGTGGCGGCCCTATGAACATCGCGTCCTCGGCGCGGTGGATGGCATGCTGGTGCCGATCCCGATCAACCTTGATACAGTCAATCGCCTTTATGGGCTCAGCCTGACCAGCGAAGAGCTGACAGCCTGGTTCGCCGCGCGTGCAGAAAAGATCGACAAGATCGAAACCTCAGAAGACGTCGTCGTCTCGGTCGTCGGCCGGGAACTGTATGAAAAATTCTTCCAGGGTTACACGCGCAAGCAATGGGGGCTCGATCCCTCGCAGCTGGACAAATCGATCACCGCCCGCGTCCCCATCCGCACAGATCGCGACGACCGCTATTTCACGGACACCTACCAGTGCATGCCGGCTGAAGGATACACGCGGATGTTCGAAACCATGCTCGATCATCCCAAAATTTCGGTGCTGCTCGGCAGCGATTTCCGCGATGTCGCAGCCAGTATTTCGCATAAGCGCGTCATCTACACCGGGCCGATCGATGAATATTTCGATTTCCGCTTCGGCCGGTTACCGTATCGATCGCTGCGTTTCGACCATGAAACACTGAACACGGAATGGGCGCAGCAAACCGGCACGATCAACTTCCCGCAATCCGAGGATTACACGCGGATCAGCGAATACAAGCACATGACCGGACAGCAGCATCCACTTACAGCCATTACCCGCGAATATCCGGCGGCCGAGGGAGACCCCTATTACCCCATCCTTCACCCTGAAAGCGCCGCGATTTTCAAGCGTTACGAGACGTTGGCAATGGCAACACCCGATGTCTGGTTTGTCGGCCGCCTTGCCACCTTCCGCTATTACAACATGGATCAGGTGACTGGCCAGGCACTCGCCACCTTCCGCCGCATCGACGAAAAGCTGCCCTTGTCCGGGCGCGGTCGCAGCGCCGTCGACGTGGCAGATCTCGCTGCGGCATGACATCGCCATCTAGCCAACCGCTGTTCGGCAGTATGCTGATGGGCGGGTTCGAATGTGCCGCCCACAAGCTGCGATCCGGCAAGCGCCTCGATATCGCCGCCTCGACCGGCCATGCCAGCCGCGCTGCCGAAGATTTCGCGCTGCTGCGCGCTTTTGGCATGGCCGGCGCCCGCGATGGCCTGCGGTGGCACCTGATCGAGCAACGGCCCGGCAAATATGATTGGACGAGCTTCTTGCCCAGCCTGCAGGCCGCGCGCGACGCCGGCATCACGGTTGCATGGGACCTGTTGCACTACGGTATCCCCAACGGCGTCGACATTTTTTCGCCGCGCTTCGTTGATCGCTTCGGCGCTTTCGCACGTGCCGCGGCGCAACTTATCGCAGCTGAAACCGATGCCCCTGCCATCTTCACGCCAGTCAACGAAATCAGCTTTTGGGCCTTCGCCGGCGGCACCACGGGTGGCCTGAATCCCTTCGCCACCGCCCGCGGTGATGCGCTCAAGCGCCAACTTGTCCGCGGCGCTCTCGCCGCCACCGATGCCGTTCGCGCTGTGGATCGGCGCAGCAAAATCGCCTGTGCCGAGCCGCTGGTCCATATACTGCCAAGCGATACCGGCGCCGACGCGATCGCCCGCGCCGCCCTCCACAACGCCAGCCAATTCGAAGCTCTTGATATGCTGCTGGGGCGGGTCGCGCCGGACCTTGGCGGCCACAGCGATGCCGTTGATATCATCGGCCTCAATTATTATTACAACAACCAATGGATCGATGGCGGCCGCACCGTTTACCTCGGTGACTGGCACCATGTTGCGTTGCAAGAACTGATCATCGCCACTGGCAATCGTTATGCACAGCCGTTGTATATTGCCGAAACCGGTACCGAGGGCGTTTTCCGGCCTTTGTGGTTGCGTTATGTTTGCGATGAAGTCCGTGCTGCTGCCGCGCGCGGAACGTGCATCGGTGGCATCTGCCTGTACCCGCTGATTAGCCATCTTGGCTGGGATGATGATCGGCATTGCCAAAATGGACTTTTCGATGGTCACGCCGCCGATGGTCCGCGCCATGCCTATACGCCATTGGCGCAAGAGGTTCTTGCCCAGGCAGCACAATTTGCGCCGGCATTCGCGGTGGCGGCATGACCGCGCCGCCCGTCATTGTCGCTATCCCGGCGCGTAACGAGGTGATTCATATAGGCCCCTGCCTGCGTGCGTTGGCCGCTCAGCCGTCGGCGGCGACCGCCATCGCGGGCGTGATCGTTTTTGCCAACAACTGCACGGATGCGACCGCGGCGGTCGCAGCCTCGATCGTCGCACCCTTCCCGATCGAAATCATTTCTGCCGAACTTGCGCCAGAACACGCCCATATCGGCCATGCTCGACGCGGCGCCACCGACGCTGCCCTGGCTTTCATGAAGCGCGGCGGCTTCGACGACGCGATCATCGCAGGCACCGATGCCGATAGCCGCGCCGAACCCGGTTGGCTGGCGGCGTTGCAGGCGGCCTTTAGTGACGATGTAGCCGCTGTATGCGGCGCCATCGATCTGGCGGGGCCGCTGCCGCCGCCACTCGCTGCAGCGCTGTCCGAGGAAGCCGCTTATGCCGAAACGTCTGCACGCGTGGTCGCCTGGCTCGATCCACTGGCCCATGATCCATGGCCTAATCATATCTGGTGCTGGGGCGCCAATTTCGCCGTGCGTGCCAGCACGCTCGTCGCTGCGGGTGGCTCGCCGATCGTCGATCTCGCCGAGGATCGCGCTCTCCACGCCGAACTGAAGCGCCTTGACTTCGCGGTACGCCATTCGGCCTCGGTGCGCGTCCGCACCTCCGCACGTTACGCTGGCCGCGCCCCTGGCGGCTTTGCACAACAGCTTGTCACTTATGCAAATGATGCGCAGGCATTCGCCGATTTCTATCTGGAGCCTGCGGCAGTCACCTGGCACCGCGCTCGCGAACGCGGCATTGCCCGCCGCCGCTGGGGTAACCGCCCCGGATTCGGCGCCTGGTGGGCAGACCATGAAGCCAACAGGGCAGACCTCACCCGCCAGCGCATAGCGATCGCAGCCCTTACTGCCGAAACATCGCGGCTCAGGGCGATGCTTACCGCCGCATCAGGTCGATCCGATAGTTCTCCTCTCGCCGCTGCAGAACCACCTCAACGCCGGGGCGCAGCGCGGCAATGAAGGCTTCGGCGGCGGCATCGCCGGTCAGAGGATAATCGGGAGTCGGCCCCAGCCAGTGCACCAACATAATGTCAGCGCCCGTTCTCGCTTGCTCCAACGTTACCTGCGCTGCAGCCAACAGCGTCGGCATGTCGAGATAGTAGAGCACTTCGGACAACATGATCAGGTCATATCCCGCCGCGTTCGCCGGCAACGCATCCGGAAACTGGCCCAGCGCAAATCGCACATGGCGTTGCCCGGCATTGCGCACCCTTGCCTGAACGAGTGCCGCTTCGGCGATATCCACCGCCAATAACGCATCGCACCGGCTGGCAAGTCCCGCCGTCAGAACACCGATCGAACAACCGATTTCCAGTGCCGATAGGTAACAGTGCCTGGGCAGCGCAGCCAGCGTCGCTGCATATTTCGCCGCTTCATATGGACTGGCGGCAAAGTCCCACGGATCTGCCTTCCCGGCATATAGCGAATCGAAATAAGCCGCTTTCAACGTCGGCATCAATACTCTCCGATAGCGCCATGGATCGGACGATCCTGCAACGCCCAACCCGCGGCGGTGGCGAGCGCTGCATCGGGAAATGGCTGGCGCAAATACGTCCTCAGATCGCGGATGATCCGCTCGATCGGGTTGGGCCTCAGCATCACCGAAAGGCCAAGGCCGCGCTCGATCCGTTCAATGATTGCCAGCGCCGCCACCTCGAACTCGGTGCGCGCGAAATTGACCAGTGCGTCGATATCCGCTGCCTGAATATTGGCATCTTCAGCCAGCAATGCAGTGCGCGCCGTCCAAAGTCGCGCCGTTTCCAACCGCGCCGCAGCTTCGCCGAACCGTGCGCGCTGCACCGCATCATCGCATCGCCCACGATCAACGAGTTGCCGCCGGTACAACATCATCAGCCGCTCCAACGCGCCCTGTTGCACAGCCAAAACCCGCCACGCCCCGCCGGCAAAGAGCGGGGCCCTGTAATAATCGCCCGGAGCGCCAATGACCTCCGAATCGGCCACCGGAATTCCGGAAAAATCCATCTTCCCGGTAAGCGATGCGCGCATACCCAGGGGCCGCCAGTCATCCATGTCGCCGCACGCAGCGCCAACATCGGGCATGACCATCACCAATCCATCGTGGCGCATTGCCGTCAAAACCGGTCGGCGCACAATTCCCGAACCGGACGTATAGATTTTTGTGCCCTGCAAAACACCATTGTCGAGCTGCAGGCCCGCCCCTGTCTGGGCATTCCAAACCGCCGACAATCGGCCCTTTGCTGCCTCTTGCGCCAGAAGGTTCAATTGCTGCCCTGTCCCGTACCGCAGCACCAGCCGCGCTGCATTTACATGGCCCTCGTACAGGCGGCCGAGCGACAAGGGTCCTCCGCCAATGGTGCGCAGCACATCGCGTAAAATCGGCGCTGTTTGGGCAACCGTACCGAGCGAATTGCCGCCTGAGGAAGGCGGCAACGGCGCCAACAAGAGCCCCTTGTCAGCCAACATCGCAATTTCCGCATCAGGGGTCGCGCCGTCAACATCGCGCGCCTCGGCCAGTGAAAACGCCAGCGCGGCCACGTCGCCCGCCGCACGCAACGGCGCTGGATAGCCGATGGGAACCGGGCATGGTTGAACCTTGTTGAACATGCATGCGAAACGCTCCACCAGACATCACGTTCCTCGCGGGCCAAACCGAACAGGAAACGTTATCTCGTTGGCAAGCGCGTGCCCGCGAAATCGATGTCGGCACCCTGCTTGGTGATGTGCAATCGCTGGGCATTATAGTGCCGCATGCAGATGACGAGACCTTGGGGAGCGGGGGTTTGATCGCGCTGGCTGCCACGCTCGGCATATCCGTGACCGTGACCATTTTAACCGATGGCGCGGCGTCTCACCCAGGCTCGAACACATGGCCGCCAGCCGCCCTTGCGCGTCAGCGGCAACAAGAGGCCCGCGACGCCGTCAAATGCCTCGCGGGCACAGCGGCAACAGTGCAGTTCCTGGATGCTCCCGACGGTGGCTTGGCGGGGAACCGCAATCTTGCCGACCGCATTGGGCCTGCGGATGTTTACATTACGTGCTGGCGCGATGATCCACACCCCGATCATAGAGCGGCCTTCTTTATCGCACGAACAGTGGCCAGACGCAGGGGATCACGACTGTTGGCGTTCCCGCTCTGGGTCCTTACAACGTCACTGCCGGTTCCAAATTTGCCGCTGTTCCGTATCTGCGTCACCGATTTTCTACAGCATAAACAGATTGCGCTTGCGGCACATCGCAGCCAACTCGGAGAGCTTGTAGAGGACGTGATCGGCTTTGTACTCGACAAGGATCTGCAACGGCTGTTCGTTCGCGATGATGAACTCTATCTGGAGGTCATTGCCTGACCCCGGCAATTCCACGGGCCGTGATAGCGACGCTGCGCAAATTTCTTCGCTGTCGCGCCTGTTCTCACGCCAGCGCATGTCGCATGATTACACTGACATCGACGAAGCGGGGTTTCCAGCCCAGCGCCTGTGCCGCGCGCGCATCGGCGACCAGCCTCGCCGGATCGCCCGCCCGGCGCGGGCCGCGTTCACCCGTCTCGATCGAGGCTTCGGTCAGCGCCAGCGTCTCGCTGACATTGTTGCGATAATAGGCTGTTGGCATTGAGATCGGGTCGCGGACGCTTACCCTTGCGGCGAGGTGCATCACAGCACCAATATTCTCTTCCGAGATGAGTTACCTGATCAACGCAGCGTAGCCAACACGGCGCTAAACGGAGCGCGCCCGTGGTGAAAGCAATTTGCGAGACCCAGTCGAACAATCGTCAATGATGACGATGCGAACGCCCAGGCCGAGTAACGCAAGCGCCGCGTGGCTACCAACGTAACCCGCCCCACCGTTCACCAGGACCGGGGGCAGTTCCGGCACGAGGCGCGACCGAAAAAGGATCATTTCGGCGAACATTTTGACGCTACTTTTGCTGTTCGGCTCGCAATTCATCCGCGGCGCCAATCGTTCCCAAAACCGAAACCTGCGCCCCGAAAATTTTTTTCGCAGCGTTTCGGGGCAATGTGCGTTTCGCAGGACCAGTCACAATTTTGCTCGAACAGCCACTGTGGAGGATTCATCAATGTCGAAGCAGCACGACGACAAGGAAAAACCCAATTCCGGCCGCGAGGACGCTGGTTCAACAGCGGAGCAAATCATCGGCGCCGGCGGCGAGCTTCATCAGGTCGCATCTGCGGATCATCAGGTGCTGACAACCAATCATGGCATGCCGATTTCGGACGACCACAACAGCCTGCGCGCCGGGCCGCGTGGTGCGCTCCTGCTCGAGGACATGGTGCTGCGTGAAAAAATCTTTCACTTTGATCATGAACGCATCCCCGAGCGTGTCGTGCATGCCCGCGGCCTTGCCGCCCATGGCTATTTCGAGCTTATCGACAGTCTGTCAGACCTGACCACTGCGCTCGTGCTGGGTGAAGTTGGCGAAAAAACCCCGGTTTTTGCACGATTCTCCACGGTTGCCGGCAATCGCGGCTCGGCCGACCTGGCCCGGGACGTCCGCGGCTTCGCTGTGAAATTTTACACCAAGCAGGGCAATTGGGATCTTGTCGGCAATAACATCCCGGTATTCTTCATCCAGGACGCGATGAAGTTTCCCGATCTGGCCCATGCCGTGAAGGAGGAGCCGGATCGCGGGTTCCCGCAGGCGCAATCCGCCCATGACACGTTTTGGGATTGGATCGCCTGCACACCTGAAGCCATGCACATGGTCATGTGGCAAATGTCGGACCGGACCATCCCGCGCTCGGTGCGCATGATGCAGGGCTTTGGTGTCCACAGCTTCCGATTGGTCGACGCCGATGGCAAATCGACGTTCGTGAAGTTTCACTGGGTCCCTAAACTGGGTCTTCAGTCGGTTATCTGGGACGAGGCCGTCAAGATCAATGGCGCCGATCCGGATTTCCATCGCCGCGATCTTTA
>JACMOQ010000256.1 GCA_014377905.1 Acetobacteraceae bacterium
AGAGGCGGGGCGAGAAACTGGCGCAGGCCGAGGGGCCGGCGACGATTTGCGGGGTGTTTGTGGTGACCGATGACGCGACCGGGTTGGCGGTGTCGGTGCATCCGGTTCGGGTTGGCGGGCGGTTGTCGCAAACCCTGCCGCTGTAAGAAAGTGCGGGTAAGGTGTTCTTTTTGTGAAAAAAAAGTAACTGCCCAGGTTCTCTCAATATCGTTGACATTTCTTTCGCTGCCGGTTGGTGGCCGCAGCGCAAACACGTCATTGCGAGCCCCTGCGGAGCAATCCATCTTCGTGCGCAGAGATGGATTGCTTCGCAAGGGCTCGCAATGACGATTTTCCAACGGGCAGGGTGCTGAGAGGGCAAAACCGATCGCAGGCGGCTCTCACGGGTAGGCACCTGGGCAGTTATTCTTTTTGTTCACTAAAAGAAGACCTTGCCTTACTGACTTCACTCCCTTTCGTTTGGAGTCCGCCCGATGATCCGCCACCTCAAAACCGCCCGCAGCCAGCAAGATCGCGCTGAGGATGACATCCAGGTTCGCAGCACCGTCGAAACCCTGCTCGCCGACATCAGCAAGCGCGGCGATTCGGCGGTGCGGGAGATGTCGATCAAGTTCGATGGCTGGGACCGCGCCGATTTCCGCCTGACGGATGCCGAAATCCGCGCCTGCATGGCGGAACTGTCGTCGCGCGATCTTGATGATATTCGCTTTGCGCAAGATCAGGTGCGCAATTTCGCCCAAGCCCAACGGGCGGCGTTGCGCGATATCGAGGTTGAGACCTTGCCGGGGGTGATCCTCGGCCACAAGAACATCCCGGTGAACTCGGTGGGCTGCTACGTGCCAGGCGGCAAGTATCCGCTGCTGGCCTCGGCCCACATGTCGGTGGTGACGGCCGGGGTTGCTGGCGTGCCCAGGATCGTGACCTGCGCACCGCCCTTCCATGGCAAGCCGGCGCCGGCGATTGTCGCCGCCCAGCATCTGGCGGGTGCGCAGGTGATTTATTGCCTCGGCGGCATTCAGGCGGTGGGTGCGATGGCGTTGGGGACCGAGAGCATCACCCCGGTTGATATGCTGGTCGGCCCGGGCAACGCGTATGTTGCCGAAGCCAAGCGCCAGCTTTATGGCCGGGTTGGCATAGATCTGTTTGCCGGCCCGACCGAAACCCTGGTGATCGCCGATGACACGGTCGATGGCGAACTCTGCGCCACTGATCTGCTCGGGCAAGCCGAACACGGCCCCAACTCCCCCGCGATCCTGCTGACCACCAGCGAGAAGCTGGCACGCGCGACGATGGCGGAAATCGAACGGCTACTGACCATTCTTCCCACCGCGCCGGTTGCCTCGCTCGCATGGCGTGACTATGGCGAGGTGATCCTGTGCGACACCAAAGCCGAGTTGCTGGCCGAGGCCGACCGGATTGCCTCGGAACACGTCCAGGTGATGACCGATGATGATGACTACTTCCTCGCCAACATGACCAATTACGGCGCGCTGTTTCTCGGCCCGCGCACCAACGTGTCCTATGGCGACAAGGTGATCGGCACCAACCACACCCTGCCGACGAAACGATCGGCGCGCTACACGGGCGGCTTATGGGTGGGGAAATTTCTCAAGACTGTGACCTATCAACGGGTATTGACGGATGCAGCGTCGGTGATGATCGGGGAATATTGCTCACGGCTTTGCATGCTCGAAGGCTTTGCCGGCCATGCCGAGCAGGCCAATATAAGGGTGCGGCGCTATGGCGGCCGCAACATCGCCTATGGCACGGCGGCCGAATAAGATGGACCTCCCGCAAACCCCGTCCTTCCGGCTTGATGGCAAGCGTGCGCTGGTGACCGGCGCCGGCCGTGGCATCGGCCTCGCCATGGCGGCAGCCCTTGCCGGGGCAGGCGCGCATGTCACGCTGATCGCACGCACCGCGGCCGAAATCGAGGACGCTGCCGCCGCCCTGTGTGCCCGTGGTGACACGGCCGACGCGGCGGCGTTGGACGTCATCGACACCAATGCGATTGCTGCCATGCTCGATGGCCGGCCGGCCTACGACATTTTCGTCAATAATGCGGGCACCAACCGACCGAAGCCCTTTACCGAGGTGACCGAGGACGATTACGACGCCGTGATGGGCTTGAACCTGCGCGCCGCGTTCTTTGCTGCCCAGTTGGTGACCAAGGGGATGATCGCGGCGGGAATTTCCGGATCGATCATCCATATCTCATCGCAAATGGGCCATGTCGGCGGGCCGGCGCGGACGCTTTACTGTGCATCGAAATGGGGCATGGAAGGGATGAGCAAGGCAATGGCGCTCGATCTTGCGCCGTATCGGATCAGGTCCAACACCTTGTGCCCGACCTTCACCGAAACTCCGCTGACCAGGCCGTTCCTGGCCGATCCGGACTTCCGCGCCTTTGTGTTGGGCAAGAT
>JACMOQ010000021.1 GCA_014377905.1 Acetobacteraceae bacterium
CCACGAATAATCCGCATATTGGCCCGAAACAGCTCGGTGAAGGCGCGGTCGGCACGCGCGACTTCGCCATCTTCGAGCCGATAGGCCCGCACAGTGCGCGCCTGGGCGAGACTTTCGTTCAGCAATGCCGCGGTTTCGCCGGTGCGCTCCTGCATGTTGCCGGAATTGCGCCGGATGCGCCGACCGATTTTTTGAATAGGCCAGGCGGCGAGTGGGAAAATCACCAGCGCGGCGAGGCTCAACTGCCAGTCGAGATAGATCATGCTGGCGACCAGCCCGATCACCTTGACCGCATCGCCAAGGCCGTTGGCAAATCGGGACAGGGCTTCGCGGATCACCATGGCATCGCTGGTGAACCTTGTCGCAAAGGCCGCTGGCGACTCGGTCTCGACAAAGCCGAGGTCACCGCGGGTCAGACGCGCGAACATCCGTGATTGCAGGGACTGGATGACTTGCAGGACAAGCTTCTGGATCAAGATGGTCTGAAAATACTGGGTGATCGCCTTGATCGATGTCACCGCCAGCACCAGCAGGGGAAGCTGGTAAAGCACCCGTTGATCCATCTTGCCAAACCGATCAACCGCCGATTTTACCATATTGGGGTAATACGCTTGGGCAGCGGCGGTCACGATCGTCAGCACCGCGATCAGCGCGAGCCAGCGGCGCCATCCGGCGATCTGCTCGCGAAACAGCCGCAGCATCAATCCGCGTCCGGCGTCGGTCGGCAATTGGGTCATCGCAGCGGTGTATCAGCGCCGGGCTATTTTGTCCCGTAGAGCCGATCGCCGGCGTCCCCCAGGCCAGGGCGAATGTAGCCATGATCGTCAAGGCAGCGATCGATCGCGCAGGTGAAGACCGGGATTTCAGGGTGTTCATGGTGAAAGGCGGCAAGCCCTTCTGGGGCAGCGAGCAGGCAAACGAACCGAATATCAGTGGCGCCGGATTGCTTGATCCGGGCAACGGCTGCCGCGGCGGAATTCCCCGTTGCCAGCATCGGATCAACGACAACCGCCACCCGCTCGGGCATGTCGTCGGGGAGTTTGAGATAATACTCGACCGGGGTCAGCGTGTGCGGATCGCGATACAGCCCGACATGGCCAACTCGGGCGGCGGGAACCAGATCGAGCATGCCATCAAGAATGCCGTTGCCGGCGCGCAGGATGGAGATGAAGCACAGCTTCTTGCCCGCCAGCATCGGCGCCTGCATGACCTCGAGCGGAGTTTCGACTTCGACCAGTTCGAGCTTGAGGTCGCGGGTCACTTCATAGGCCAGCAACAAGCTGATCTCGCGCGCCAGACGGCGGAAACTGTTGGTGCTGGTGTCCTTATCGCGCAGCAGGCTGAGTTTGTGCTGCACCAGCGGGTGATGCAGCACAGTCACGCTGTTCAGGGTGCTCATTGATCTAATCCGCGTCCTTTGGCTTTGGTCAGTTCAGCTGCATCGGGCACTACGTCGGTGAAATAGCCGGCGGCCTTCTTAGCATCCATTTCGACGCTGGCGTCTGGCGGGATCAGTTCATCGGGGATCGGCACCCGTTCCACCACTGCGATCCCGCCAGCAACAATCGGGGCGTATTTCATGTTCGACATCGACACCAAACGGTCGATTCGGGTGATCCCGAGCCAATGCAGTACGTCGGGCATCAATTCCTGAAAGCGCATGTCGCTGACGCCCGCGACGCATTCGGTGCGCAGGAAATAGGCTTCTGCCCGATCGCCGCCGACCTGCCGCTTGCGGGCATTGTAAACCAGGAACTTGGTGACCTCACCCAGTGCGCGGCCTTCCTTGCGATTATAGACGATCACGCCCACGCCACCTTGCTGGGCAGTTTCGATGCAAACCTCGATGCCATGCGCCAGATAGGGCCGGCAGGTGCAGATGTCGGAACCGAAAACGTCCGATCCATTACATTCATCATGCACTCGACAGGCGATTTTGGTCGCCGGTTTGCCAAGTTTTGACACATCGCCGAACAAATAGACTGTCATGCCGCCGATCGGCGGCAGAAATGCATCAAGGTCGGGCCGGGTGACAAGTTCTGGAAACATGCCGCCGGTTTGTTCAAACAAGGCATGCCGCAGATCGGCAACCAATATGCCGAAGCGCCGGGCGATGCCGGGCAAGTGCCAAACTGGCTCGATTGCGACTTTGGTAACGCGGGCATCGCCGGCCTCGGTCAGAATATCGCCATCCGCGCGCAGGCGGCCGGCGATCAGTGCATCGCGGATTTCCGGCATGTTGATGCGGGCTTTGGTGACCGCGATGGTCGGGCGGATATCCCAGCCTTCGCCCATCAGCCCGGCGAATTGCTGGGTGCCGAGATGGCCCCATGGATCGATAGAGACGATCTTGTCGGGGTCAAACCATTGCGGGAACGGGCCGATCTGGGCGGCTGGCGCGGTATCGGTCAAATCGGGGCGGTGCTGCGGATCAAGCTGACCGGCCGCGACCGCCAGGGCACGATAAAGCGAATAGGCGCCGGCATGGGTGCCGATTGCATTGCGTTCGCCAGGGTTCTGCAAGGTGCCGACGATCGGCCCACGGGTTTTGGCGTCAGCCGCGCCCCAGACAACCTTGAGCGTACGGCCAGTCGCGTTGCGCGGATGCGAGGTCAACACCACCGATTTTGTACGGCGGGGCGCGTTGGTCAGGCCAGGCGCTGGAGCATCACTCATGCAAAGATCCTGTTCTAGGTGCCTGACAAAGCAGTCACTGGAAGACGATGTTGGACGAAATCCTCGCAGTGGGAAATACTACGGCCAATCTCGCCAGGAAAGTCGCCGATCATGACCCGCATCCCCAGTCTGGTCCTTCTCGCCATGACGGCCATGGTTTCGGTCGGGCAGGCGCGCGATCTTACCGTCGTCGGCTTTGGCGGCGGGTTCCAGGAAAATGCCCGCAAGCATCTGTTCCAGGGTTTTGCAGCGTCATCCGGCCAGCCGGTCAAGGACGATGTTTATGATGGCGAACAGGCCCGGATCGCGGCAATGGTGAAAACCCGCGACGTGACCTGGGACGTGGTGATGGTCGAGGCGCCCGAGATGATTCGCGGCTGTGAGGACGGGCTTTACGAGAAGATCGACTGGACAGTGGTCAACCGGGCGAAGTTCATCCCTAACGGCACGGCAACCTGCGGCGCGGGTGCTGTCGGGTGGGGCGTCGCGTTGTTTTACGACAAAAAGCGGATCGGTGATGGACCGATGACCTATGCCCAGTTTTGGGACACCAAACAGTGGCCGGGCAAACGGCTGTTGCGAAACAGCGCCAAGACCACGCTCGAAATCGCCCTCCTCGCGGACGGGGTGTCGCGCGCCGAACTTTATAAAATACTGGCAACCAGGGTCGGACAGGATCGGGCGTTTGCCAAGCTCGATGCCATCAAGCCCGATCTCATGTGGTGGAAATCCGGTGCCCAGCCTTTGCAACTCGTCGGGTCTGGCGACGTGGCCTTCGCAGTCGGCTTTGTCGGGCGCACGGCGCGGGCGGCCCAGGACGGGGCTGCCTACCCGCTGCTGTGGCAGACATTGCTTTTCTCCTTTGATTTTTGGACCGTGGTGAAGGGTTCGCCCAACACCCCGCAGGCAATGAAGTTGATCGACTACATGACCGATGCCGCGCCGCTGCGCGATCTTGCCAAGGATTGGGCCGTGTCACCGGCAACCGCCGCTGTCTCCCAGGACCCGGAGGTGCGCGCCAAGAACCCCGCGATGGTCGCCGAGCACGCCGAGGAGGGGATGTTCATTGATACCGAATTCTGGGTGCAATACGGCGACGACCTCGAGCGCCGCTTTGCCGCCTGGGTGGCGCGCTGATCCGAACAGCCATGCGTCCGCCGTCGCGCGGCTGGCTGCTGAGCCTGCCGGCACTGGCGCTCGTCGGGTTCGCGTTACTGCTCCCACTCGGGCTCATGCTGGTAACCGCGGTCCGCGATCCGGAAATGGCCCCCGCCTTGCCCCGCAGCGCTGCGTTGTTGCGGGGATGGGATGGAACGGGATTGCCGGACGAAGGGGTTTTTGCGGCTTTAAGCGCTGAACTGCCGATCGCCGCCGATGGACAGTTCATTGGCGGCGCCGCTGGGCGGCTTAATTTCGAACGTGCCGGCATGCGCAATCTGCTGCTGCGCACCGCGCGGGCACGCCCGGCCGCGCCATTTAGCATGGCTTTGCCGGCGATCGATCCGCAATCGGCCGACCCGGCAGTGTGGCACCTGCTAAAAC
>JACMOQ010000257.1 GCA_014377905.1 Acetobacteraceae bacterium
GCCATCCGCGCCGCGACCGCCGCCGCGGTTCCGCCCGATGAGCCGCCGGGGATGCGCGAGGGATCATAAGGGTTGCGCACCGCGCCGAATTCCAGATTGCTGCTGGTCCAGCCGAATGACAGTTCGTGGATATTGGTCTTGCCGAGCACGATCGCCCCGGCCGCCTTCAGTAGAGCGATGGTGGTGGCATCGCGTGCCGGGATCCAGCCACGCAGTGCTTTGGTCCCCACGGTCGTTTCGATCCCGGCGGTATTGATGCTGTCCTTCACTGGAATCGGGAGGCCGTGCAGCGGGCCCAGCACGCCGCCCGCCGCGCGGTGCGCGTCCGCCGCCTGCGCCGCCGCGCGCACCGCCGCTGGATCTAGTGTGATGAAGGCATTGAGCGCAGCGCCCGCCGCGCAGCGCGCCAGCAGAGCCTCGGCATAATCCAGCGCCGACATCTCGCCCGCCCGCATCGCCGCCACCGCCGCGGTTGCCGAAAGTTCGATCATTGCCGCGCTGTTCATCTGCTTTTCCTTCTGCCGGTTTGCCTTCCCTAGGGCATCGCATCCATCTGCGAAATGGCCGCTTTCCGCCGCACCCCGGTCATGCAACATCTCTCGCTTCAACCTCTAAAAGGCCATTCATGGACCCCCAATATTTCGAACCTGGCGACGCGCTGCTGCAATCGGGCAAAGTCCTGCCCGGCGTCCGGCTCGCCTATGCAGTCCACGGCAGGCTGAACGCCCGGCGTGACAATGGCATTGTCTACCCCAGCCATTATGCCGGCACCCATGACGACAACGCTTGGAACATCGGCCCGGGCCGCGCGCTCGATCCCGAAAAATACTGCATCATCGTGCCTAACCTGATTGGCAACGGTGTCTCCACATCCCCCTCCTGCCCGCCGCCGGGTATGGCTTCGGCGGATTTTCCGGCGGTGACGATGCTCGACAATATCCGGCTGCAGCACCGGCTTATCACCGAAGTCTTCGGCGTGACCCGTCTGGCGCTTGTCACCGGCCATTCGATGGGAGCGCAACAGGCGTTCCACTGGGGGGCGCTCTATCCCGACATGGTCGAGCGCATCGCTCCCTTCTGCGGCTCGGCACGCACGTCGCGACACAACTTCCTGTTTCTTGAGGGTGTCAAAGCAGCGCTTACCGCCGATGCCGCCTGGGAAGGCGGCCATTATGCGGCGCCGCCTGTCACTGGCCTGCGCGCCTTTGCCAGGGTCTATGCCGGCTGGGCCTGGTCACAGGCCTGGTTCCGCGAACGGCTCGACCTGCAGGTGCTCGGCCTGCCCTCGATCGAAGCCTTCCTCACCCATGCCTGGGAACCGCATTTCCTCTCAAAGGACGCCAACGACCTGCTCGCGATGCTGTCCACCTGGCAAGGTGCCGACATTAGCGCCAACCCGCACTATGACGGCGATTTCCCCCGTGCGCTCGCCGCCATCAAGGCAAGGGCAATCGTCATGCCGTGCCAGACGGACCTGTATTTCCCGCCCGCCGACAGCGAAATCGAAGTGGCGCATATGCCCGATGCCGAACTGCGCATCATCCCCTCCGTCTGGGGCCATATGGCCGGTGGCGGGCTGAACCCGGCGGACGCTGCTTTCATCGACACAGCGCTCGGCGACCTGCTGGCACGGTAACAGAGCGGCAACCGGCTCAAGTCGCGCTGGCGGTTCCAGAAGGTGCGGCAAAGCCACTACGCTCCGAAAATCCTTGCGCGCACCCGCAATCGGCACGATTTACCGCTCCCGACCCAGATTCTGCCGTTCCTGACCGGGCTTGGGCATGTCTGCTTTTGGTGGAGTGCTGACCGGCGGCTAAAGAATAAAAACGGCCAGACTTGCCGTTCGTGCGGCTAACCGACAGCCGAAACGCGGATATCGAATGCCTGCGCGAAAGCCACAATCGAGATAGTCGATTCAATGCAAGTGTCGCGACCTCGTGGATAGACTTCAGCAAAATCGCCGTCGATTATGGCGCGCCGCGGCGCCTGCCAAAGATCTCGGGTCTCGCGATCGTCGCCGATTGCGCTTTGAATAGATTCGGCGGTGAGCTTCATATGTTTTGTGAAAGGTAAACCCTCGTTGCCATTCCTACGAGCAAGAATTGCGTCAAGCGATGGGCCTTCAACGGCTTCAGGCTCGGAGTGCGCAACGCCGAATGAGCCCGATCCGGTATAGGTGAAACGCTCATGTCCGACGAGCATTTCCACGCTAGCAATGTCGCTGTGAGGCAAGACGGTGCCAACCTGGGCGTGAGCGAACAGCTCAATATTGAGCTTGAATGCCGCAGCCGCATAGACGACCGCCGCGCGACCTGCAGCAGCTTGCACGACTTGTTCAAGTAGCCCCTGCTACTTCGCTTCGATTGTATAGCGGAATTAAGGCACGCCCCAACTCGACCATTCGGTCGCATTGCTCCGGTGCAGCCATTCGGGCCGTTTGTATTGGACAAAAAGATTCAGCCGGAAAGGCGATGATTAGTTAGTTTTGTACCGAAGTTGTCAATTTCTGTCGCCGAAATTCCGCTTAGGTGCCGCCAACGAGGAAAGCGCACATAAGGAAACGCTTTCCGCCCGATGGGTGATGGCAAAAAGAGCGATCCATAAAAACCGAGCACGCCGTCGTCGGTCTTATCCGGCGAGTAGAGGACATTTGTTGAACGGGCTAACTGAGCAAGAAAATACGTTTCGTAAGTCTTTTTTTAAACTCAGCCCACATACTTTTCCCCTCGGCAACGGCAAACCGCAACCGCGGTCATTACATAGATAAAATTCCTGAACCAGTCAGCCGACAAATCAGCCAAACTGAGCGGTTGAACGAAGGGCGGCTTTTGAGCCGACAGACCTCCCGAACAAATTTCCGAGAATTCGTCGCAAGCTGCCATTCGCCGCAACCCTTGGGAACTGTCGACAAGTCCAAAAATCGGTCGTTGGCGCCTAATCAGAAGCTAAGCGAATGATCGGGAGATTTCTGGCAAGCGTGGCATCCAGTGGATGATTGGAATGAGGACACGCACTGTCCAGCCGCTTCTGATTGCGCCGGCCCTGTCCCACCTCCCTTGGATCGTCCTGCATAAGTGGGGTCACGGCCTAAGCTGGTTGCCGAAAGGGAATTACAGTCGCGCTTTCCCGCAGAGTCTTCAAATGGTCGCTCCACCACTGCGCCATCTCGACCCGCTCGGCCCAATACGCAACCCGATGATAGGCTGACCGGACCTGGTCGATGTCGGCGTGCGAAAGCGCCCGCTCGATGGCGTCAGGGTTCCACTTGCCGCTTTCGTTCAGCAGTGACGATGCCGTCGATCGAAAGCCATGGGCGGTCATGTCGTCCTTGCCATAGCCCATGCGGCGCAGCGCCCGATTGATGGCAGTCTCGCACATCGGCTTCAACGGCGACCCAAGCTTCGGGAAGACATACCGACCAGCGCCGGACAAGCCCTGTGCTTCCCGCAATATGGCAATGGCCTGGGCGGACAGCGGCCCCGGTGCGCCTGGCGTTGCTTCATGCGGGCCGCAGGGATAGTCCAGATTGCCTTGTCGAATTCGATTTCGCTCCTTTCGTCCTTCCGCACCTCGCCCTGCCGCTGGAAGATATGGGCGGTGAAGCGCAGCGCCAAGTGGTCACCGGCTGGCCTGAATAGGCTTCGATCGGTCGCAGCAGCCCGCCGAAGGCCAGCGGCTCGATGATCGCGGCATGATGGGTGGCGACCGGCGCCACCAATGCGCCCTGAAGCGGCTGCGCCGGGTCCATCGTGGCGCGCCGTGACGACGGGATAGCGGAACACCCGACTGGAAAACGACCGCAGCCGCCGGGCGGTTTCAAGATGGCCGGCGCGTTCGGTGGCTTTCAGTACGGCAAGCAATTCATGGGGGTGATTTCGGCGATCGGCCGGGTGCCAAGCGACGGCGACAGCTTGCCGAGTAGCCACCGGGTCTTGGCAACGGTTACGGCCGCCTTTTTTTCGGCCTCCAGCTTGGCGATGTATTTCTCGGCGATCGCCCCGAACGTGTTCGCTGCGACGAAGTGCCGTGCGATTCGGGCTTCGCGGCCGCTGGGTCGTTTCCCGCCTCGGTTGCCTTGCGAGCGGTGTCGCGCCGATCGCGGGGCTTCCTTCAACCCGACGACGGGGTAAATGCCCAGCGACAGCTTTTTCTCTTTGCCGTTCAAACGATATTTTAACCGCCACAGCTTCGAACCCGTGGCCGTCACCAGCAGATACAGGCCCTTTTCGTCGGCAAGCTTGCGGTCAACGTCGCCGGCCTTGGCCAGTCGGATCGCGGTATCGGTCAGTGCCATCGGTTTGCCGTCGCAGCCGTTATGCATGACCGCTTGGAAAAGGCCCCCAAATTTCCGTGGTTGCCTGCACACGCCGGCGGCCATCGGCGGTCACTGCCAAGGCTAACTTAGCTTATTTAAAGGTGTTTTTCAATCCCCGGCGGCCGCTGGCGGCCGGGGAAGTGGTGCCCGGAAGAGGACTCGGACCTCCACGCCCTTGCGAGCGCCAGCACCTGAAGCTGGTGCGTCTACCAATTCCGCCATCCGGGCACGGGGTAGGAGCGGCTGGCTAGGGGCATGCGATGCGCTTGTCAATTGAAAGCTTGGCGGTGGCGGCGGCGACCATAGATCGCAAGACAGCGCCGAAAGGAGACGCTAAGGGGGCGGAATGACTGCTTTACTCTCCACTCTGGCGCCGGATGCACTGGTTACCGTCATCGGCGGCTCGGGGTTTCTTGGGCGCTATATCGTCCAGCGGCTTGCCGAGGCGGGATATCGGGTCCGCGTCGTGGTCCGTCATCCCGATCGCGCGCTGTTCCTCAAACCGTTGGGTGACCTGGGGCAGATCCAGTTGGTGCGCGGCGATATCGGTTCGGATGCCAGCATGGCGCAGGCATTCGCCGGCGCATCGGCCGGTGTCAACCTGGTCGGCATCCTCGATGAAAAAGGCGGCCAGAAATTTGCCGCGGTCCAGGCTGAGGGTGCCGGGCGGGCGGCGCGGGCGGCGGCAGCGGCCGGTATCGACCATTTCGTCCAAGTTTCGGCGATCGGCGCCAACCCCGCTTCGCCGGTGCCATATGCCCGCACCAAGGCGGATGGCGAGGCCGCGGTGCGGGCTGCCATTCCGGCGGCGACGATCCTCCGCCCCAGCCTGGTCGTCGGGCCGGAAGACCAGTTTCTGAACCGCTTTGCCGCGATGGCGCGGTTTTCGCCGGTGTTGCCGGTGATTGCCGGCGACAGCCGTTTTCAGCCGGTCTATGTGCTCGATGTCGCCGCCGCCGTGCTGGGTGCTTTGAAGCGCGGCGATGCGGCAGGCCGGACCTATGAACTGGGCGGCCCTGATGTGTTGAGCTTTCGCGCCATTTTGCAGATGATCAACGCCGAAACGCACCGCCACCGCACGCTCGTTGAAGTGCCCAGCGGCATAGCCCGGTTGATGGGCCGGATCGGCGACATCCTGCCGTTCATGCCGATGACGTCGGACCAGCTTGCGATGTTGCAGAATGACAATATCGTCGGCCCGAATATGCCCGGGCTGGCCGAGCTGGGCGTCACGCCGACACCCATGGCGACGTTCGTTCCGGCGATGCTGGAAAGATACCGGGCCAGCGGCCGGTTTCACCAGAACGCCGACTGATCGGTTGATTTGATGCAGCAAAGTCTTTTCGACATCATCGTCCTTGGCATTGTCGAGGGATTGACCGAATTCCTGCCGGTCTCTTCGACCGGCCATCTCATCCTCGCCGGCGAGCTTCTGGGTTTCAAAAACGCGGAAAACGCCACCTTCGAAATCGCCATCCAGTCCGGGGCGATCCTGGCTGTTGTGGTTGCCTATTGGCGCCGGTTCCTGAATGTCGGCATCGGCCTTTTCCGGCGCGAGGCCGGGGCCTTCGCCTTCATGCGCAACATCGTCCTCGGCTTTGTGCCGGCGGGGATTGCCGGCGTGCTTTTCATCAAGGCGTTCGAAGCGATGCTGCTCAGCCCGATGACGGTGGCGGTCGCGCTTATCGTCGGCGGCATCGCCATATTGTGGATCGAAAGAACAGCGGCCGCGCCGGTGATCAATTCGGTTGAAACCATGCCGGCGCGCGCTGCCTTGCTGGTCGGGATCGGGCAATGCATCGCGATGATTCCCGGTGTCTCGCGGTCGGGCGCCACCATCATGACGGCGCTGCTGCTCAGGATCGATCGCAAGACCGCGGCGGAGTTCAGCTTTTTCCTGGCGGTGCCGACCATCGCCGGTGCCACCGTCCTGTTGTTGTGGAAGAATCGGCACAGCCTCGATGGCGAGCAGATGTCGGCGATCGCGATCGGATTTGCCGTGTCGTTCGTCGTCGCGTTGGCGGTGGTGAAGGGGTTTGTCGCCATCGTCAGCCGCTTCGGCTTTGCGCCCTTCGCCTGGTATCGAATCATCGTCGGATCGGCGGCAATGGTCTGGCTGCTGGCAAGATAGGCCCGAAACGGCCATTAAGTTATAGTCGTTTCGCGGAGCTGCAAGACAATCCCGGCGATATAGGTAAGCTTTGCTGTCTTAACGGCGATTTTTCGCGTGCCCCTGCGGACCGCGGGGGTTAAGGGCTCGCCCGAAAGGGCCGGATTTCATGGCCGACAACAAAATGTTGAAGTTCACGGATCGTGGCCAGGCCTATCCGCCGAAGCGCACTGCCGAC
>JACMOQ010000258.1 GCA_014377905.1 Acetobacteraceae bacterium
CCAGGTTCACCCACCCCGCCGGGAGCGACGCCTGGTATGACGACGCCTGGGAACGTGCCGCCGGTGGTGTCGGTGCCCCCAGCTACGATCACACCGCAGGCAGTGAGGCCGGGTGTGCCGGCGTCCGGCAACGCCCCGCCGGCGGGGCCCGTGCCGCCAGGTTCGCCGACCCCGCAGGGAGCGACGCCTGGTATGCGGTCGCCTGGGAACGCTCCGCCGGTGGTGCCGGTGCCCCCAGCAACGCCCACGCCGCCTGCGGCAAATCCAAGTTTGCCGGCGTTTGGTAACGTTCCGCCAGTGGTGCCAGTGCTTCCAGCTACGCCCACACCGCAGGCAGCGAAACCAAGTGTGCCGGTGCCTAATAACACTTCGCCAGTGGTGCCCGTGCCCCCAGCTACACCCCCGCCGCAGGCAGCGAAGCCAAGTGTGCCGGTGCCTAATATCGCTCCGTCAGTGGTGCCCGTGCCCCCGGCTACACCCACGCCGCAGGCGGCCAGGCCAGGTGGCCCGGGGCCGGGTAACGCGCCAATTGCCGCGCCGACACCGCCTGTGGTCCCGGTGCCGAAACCCGTGACCTCAGCGCCGGCCCCAACCGTCCCTGCCCCCCCGGTGGTGACGCCACCCCAGGCCAATAAACCGGACAGACCCGCCCCCGAGCCACCTAAACCTGCGGTTCCGGCGCCCTCACGTCCAAATCAGCCGAGCAGCCCCGCACCCGAAGTCGCAAAGCCAGTTGTGCCTGTGCCGCCAGCGATAATTGTGCCCCCGCCCCAACCGGTCCCTGTGCCGCCGGTTGTTGCACCCGCACCCGCGCCCCCGCAGGTGCAGCCTACGCCTCCCGCCCCGCCGGCCGCAGTGCGACCGGTCCCACCGAAAAACCCGCAGGCGGATGATGGCAATAACACCGATACGAAGCCGAAACCGTAGGCCGGACTACCGGCCGTGGTCATCCCACCGCCGGAGATCGACCCAATAAAAAAGGGCCATCGCGATGTCGCGATGTCCCTTTTTCATCAGCAGACGGTACCCAAGCTTACCCCGAAATAATCACCGGCAGATCCTCAATTCCATGCACGAAGGACGAGAACACCCGCGTCTCCGGTCCAACCACGTCGATCCTGTCGAAGCGTTTAAGGATTTCTTCCCAGACGATCTTCAGCTGCATTTCCGCCAACCGATTGCCAACGCAGCGATGGATGCCAAAACCAAAAGACAAATGCTGGCGCGGGCGTTTGCGGTCGATGATGAATGCGTTCGGGTTTTCGATCGCGGTATCGTCTCGGTTGCCCGAGCAATACCACATTACAACCTTGTCGCCTTTCTTAATCACCTTGCCGCCGATTTCCTGGTCTTCCAACGCGGTGCGCCGCATGTGTGACAAGGGGGTCTGGTAGCGGATGATTTCCGGCACCGCGCTGTCGAGCAAAGCTGGATTGGCCTTCAGCTTGGCGAACTGGTCGGGATTGCGGTGCATGAACAGCACGCTGCCCGACATCGAATTGCGCGTCGTATCATTGCCGCCGACGATAAGCAGAATAAGGTTCCCCAGGAACTGATCCGGCGTCATGTTTCTGGTGGCCGGGGAATGCGCCATCATCGATAGCAGATCGGGCTGCATGTCGGCGTTGACCCGTTCGTTCCACAGCCGGGTAAAATAGGCGAGGCATTCGGCAAGGATTTCTTCGCGTTCTTCCTCGGTCTTTACCACGCCGGCAGCAATATCGGCGGTCGCTACATCGGACCACCGGGTCAGCAAGTGGCGATCTTCCCAGGGAAAGTCGAACAGGATCGCCAGCATCTGGGTGGTGAGCTCGACTGAAACTTTTTCGACCCAGTTGAACTTTTCGCCGCGCGGCAGATTATCCAGCACCTTGCCGGCGCGTTCACGGATGCCGGCTTCCATGCGGGCAAGGTTCTGCGGCGCGACGATCGGGCTGACCGCCTTGCGCTGATCGTCATGGCGTGGCGCGTCCATGGCGATGAAGCTTTCGCGTCTTACTTCCGGACGGCGGTCGCGGATGGTTATTCCGCCGAACTCGGAGGCCGACGAAAACACTTTGTTGTTCGAATCAACCGCCACAATGTCGTTATATTTGGTAATCGACCAATACGGGCCAAACTGACTGTCGGCGCAGTAATGTACCGGGTCTTCCCGCCGCAGCCGCTCGAAATATGGCAGATGCAGTTGGTTCTGGAACAGCCGCCCCTGGCTCACGTCGATCTTGTCGAGCGGCAGGGAATAGGCTTCGTGGTCGGTCAGGCCGAGGGGGGCGGGGGCGTCATTCATGGTAATCAATCCTCCAGGGAATGCCGCGGCCGGTTACCCCCGGCCTGCGGGTTGGAACAGTTCTCGATCAGTGTTGCCCATCTGGCATGTGGACGACAAGTCCGTCATGCGCCGCGGTGATTTCGATCTGGCAGGACAGGCGGGAATTCGGCTTCACTTCGGCGGCAAAGTTGAGCATCGCGACTTCAGCCTCGTTGCGGGTGCCGGTTTTGGCTTCCCATTCCGGGGCAACAAAAACATGGCAGGTCGCGCAGGCGCAGGCGCCGCCACAATCGGCATCAATCCCGGGGACGGAATTATCCACGGCTGCTTCCATCAGGCTTTTGCCAATCACGGCTTCGACCGTGTGGGCGGTGCCATTATGTTCGATGAACGTCACGTGCGGCATTTTTATTTCCTTAGCGTTGTTGCAGGTCAGACAGTTAAGTCCTTCATAGCGACCGACATATCACAAATTTGTGCGGGTGCCAGTTTACGGTCTTTGGCGATCAACAGCCGCCCGGCCATGAAGGCATCGGCCATGTTCACCGCTTCAACCGCGCGAAGGTGATTATCGTCGGTCATATGGAACACCGCAAATGACTCGGTGGCGGGGTCGCCGCGCACCACAGTATGAGTGGCGCCAAAATTTAGCCCGACGATTTGCAGTTTAAGGTCGAATTGGTCCGACCAGAACCACGGCACTTCCGGTGCCGCCAGGGCGCGGCCGCAAATGCTGGCAGCGGCCTGGCGCGCTTGTTCAAGCGCGTTGGGCACCGATTCGAGCCGGAAATCACGCCCATAATGCGGCAGCGGCCGCCAGGTGCAGTCTCCGATCGCGAACACTGATGGGTCGGACGTGCGGGCCGCCAGATCGACGGTGATGCCGAGGTCGCAGGTGATCCCCGCGGCCTGAGCAAGTTCGATATTGGCCACCGCGCCCACGCCCACCAGTGCCACATCGCACGCGATAAGCCGGCCATCGCCCAGACGCACGCCGGTGATCCTGCCGTCTACGCCTTCCAGCGCCGCGACCTGGGCGCTGAGCTCGATCACCACGCCGCGCCTTCTATGCGCAACCTGATAGGCTTCCGATAATTCCACCGAGGCCACCCGTGCCAGCACCCGATTTTCGCGCTCGATCACCGTAACGGTGGCCCCCAGCGCGGTTGCTGATGCGGCTGCTTCAAGGCCGATATAGCCACCACCGACCACCGCCAGCCGTTTGCCCGGCCCCAACGCTGCTTTTAATTGGTCAGCATCGGCGGCGCTGCGCAATTCCAGCACGCCGGCGAGCTCCATGCCGGGGATTGGCAAACGTCGGGCGCGCGCGCCGGTGGCCAGGATCAACCAGTCATAGCCAAACGTGTCACCGGTATCGGTGGCAACGGTCTTGGCGCCGGTATCGATTGCCGTCACCGTGGTCGCAAGCCGCAGATCGATATTGGCCTTGGCGTAAAACGCCGGCGGGCGCAGCGCGAGGGACGCCGCATCGGCCTCCCCCTTCAGCCAGGCTTTCGATAAAGGCGGCCGTTGGTAGGGTGCAAGCGGCTCGGTCCCGATGACCATGATCGTGCCCTTGAAGCCATATTGCCGCAAGGTCGCGGCAACTGCGCCGCCGCCATGGCCTGCACCGACGATGATGACGCGGTCGGTTTCGGCCATTTCAGCGGCCGATTTGCGGCATAGTGAACTCGGCGCCCGGATTGGCGCCCCAGCGCTGGGTGATTGCTTTCATCCGGGTGTAAAAGCGCATCCCTTCCGGGCCGTGCATGTGGTGATCGCCATAAAGTGACGCTTTCCAGCCGCCGAAACTGTGGAACGCCGCCGGCACCGGGATCGGCACGTTGATGCCGACCATGCCGATCTTGATGGCGCTGGCGAAATTGCGGGCGGCCCCACCATCGGCGGTGAATAGCGCGGTGCCATTGCCGAAGCGATGGTCATTGATCAGTGTGACCGCATCGCCGAGCGTCTTGGCCCGCACCACGGCGAGCACTGGCCCGAAGATTTCCTCCTGATAGATCGTCATGTCAGCGGTCACGTTGTCGAACAGCGAGCCGCCGATGAAGAAGCCATTTTCGTAGCCTTGCAGGCTCAACCCGCGCCCGTCGACGACCAGCTTGGCGCCCTCGGCCAAGCCTTTGTCGACATAGGCGTGCACTTTCGCACGATGCTCACCAGTGACCAGTGGGCCCATTTCGGCTTCCTTGTCGGTGCCTGGCCCGACTTTGAGCGCGCGGACGCGGGGGGCAAGCTTTGCGATCAGCCGATCGCCGACATCGCCGACCGCCACGGCGACCGAGACCGCCATGCAGCGTTCGCCGGCACTGCCATAGGCCGCCCCCATTAGCGCATCGACTGCGCCATCGAGGTCGGCATCGGGCATCACCACCAGATGGTTCTTGGCACCACCCAGCGCCTGCACCCGCTTGCCGGCGCTGGTTCCCCGACGATAAATCGTCTGCGCAATTGGGGTCGAGCCGACAAAGCTGATCGCTTCCACGCCTGGGTGATCCAGAAGCGCCTCGACCGCCTCACGCCCGCCTTGCACGACCTGGAACACGCCGGGCGGCAGGCCGGCCTCGGTCAGCAATTCGGCCAGCACCAGGCTCGCCGACGGGTCTTTTTCCGATGGCTTCAGAATGAAGCAATTGCCGCAGGCCAGCGCCACCGGCAGCATCCATAGCGGAACCATGACCGGGAAGTTGAACGGGGTGATGCCCGCGACGACGCCTAACGGCTGGCGCATCGTCCAGGCGTCAATTCCGGTCGCCACGGCTTCGGTGAACTCGCCTTTCAGCAGATGCGGAATACCGCAGGCGAATTCGACGACTTCGATCCCGCGTTGGATTTCGCCCTCCGCGTCCGACAGCACCTTGCCATGTTCGGCGGTGATGATGGCGGCGAGGCGCTTGGTGTTGGCTTCCAGCAATTCCTTGAATTTGAACATCACCCGCGCGCGGCGCAACGGTGGGGTGGCGGCCCAGGCCGGGAAGGCGGCATTGGCGGCGGCAACCGCCTGATCGACCAGATCGGCCCCGCCAAGGGTCACGTGGCCAGAAATTTCACCTGTGGCGGGATTAAACACCGGCTGGGTGGGACCAGCGGAGGCGAATGCTCGACCGCCGATGAAATGACCGATATGCGACATTGCTTGCTCTCCGTTCTGGCCCGCCAGTGGCCCGGCGTGACCTATCCTTAACCAAACCCCATGTGCCGCATTCCGCCGTGCTGTGCTAGATGCCTCGGGTCAACAGAGAGGCAACTGGGGGCCAACCGGCGCGGGAGAGTGAGTTCGATGGTTTTGGCGGCCTTGCCCTTGTCCCGGCGGACTGTGTTGCGCACCCTTGGCGCCGGCGTGGTGACCGCAACTGCGACATCGGCCGATGCGGCGACCGAGTGGACCTTGTTCAGCTCCCAGCCCCGCAGCGATCCGGCGCCGCTGGCCACCATCAAACGCCTGTCCGATGAAATGCCCGCGCGCAGCAGCGGGGCGCTGTCGATTTCAGTCAGAATGGCGGGCAGCCTGCCGATCCGGTCCACCGCGGTTACCGCCGCGGTCGCCGATGGACGGGTCCAGCTTGGAGAAGATATCTACTACGTTTCGACCTTGCCCGCAGCAGGGGCGCTGCGCCTGCC
>JACMOQ010000259.1 GCA_014377905.1 Acetobacteraceae bacterium
AAACCGCCGTCGACAGCCCGGCGATGCCGGTCCAAACCATCGCGGGGAGCGGAAAGCTGGTATCGCGCCCGGCTGAGACCGCAAGCAGACCGAGCGAGGCAACAATCAAAACGATCCCCGCGAGAGCACCGATCCCCAGCCGGTCCCCGGTCAGGAATGCCGCCAGCGGCACCACCAGTAGCACCGATATTGCCCGCACTACCGGATAGACCACCCCGAATCCGCCCAATGCATAGGCCCGCAGCAAGGCGGTGACAGTTATGGTGTTGGTCAGGGTCGTTGCCAGAATCCAGGGCCAGGATGCCATTGCCGGCAGACCGCTCCAGAACAGCGCGGGCAAAACCATGGCCGCGCCGAGCAGCATTTGCGCGGTCATGGTTTCCGCTGGACGCGCGCTTGCCTTGACCGCGGCATTCCAGCCGGCATGCAACAATGCGCTCAGCAAGGCTGCACCAACCAGGGACAGCGCCATCAGACAAGCCGGCGGTAGTAGATCGCGGTCTCGCACAGCCCGCCATACGGCAGCAGGGCATAGTCGGGAATGATTCCGGAAAGGGTCCAGCCGGCGCGTTCATACAAGCGCGCCGCGTCACCGTTGGCAGTATCGAGCACCAGCAAAGTTTTGCCAGCATGGCGCGCCGCCGCCTCGGCAGCCTGCATCAAAACCGCGCCAACTCCGGCTTTGCGGCCGCGGCGATGCACCAGCATTTTGGAAATATCACCGCGATGCGGCTGGTTCTCGGGTTGTTCGAGCACGATTTGCACGGTGCCGATGATGCCGGTTGCATCCTCGGCGACCAGCAAAATCCGGCTGCCGGTTGCGCCGTCGTCGGCCACATTGCGCCAGAACGTCAGCGCACGGTCCTGCGACAGCGGATGCATGAAGCCCACCGACGCACCGCCCGCGACACAATCGATCAGGATGTCGGCGAGTTGGGCCAGCTCGGTTTGCCTCGGCGCGGTGATCTGGCGAACTTGGACCATGTCGCTATTTCCTGTAATCGGGCTGGCTGACGATCACCACCGCATAGCGTGTCGGCTGGCGTGTCGGGTTATGGAACCCGGTCGGCCGATCCAACACAAACGCCAGGCAATCCCCCTCGCCGAGCTTATGCGATACCTCCCCCACCGTCACCGTCAACGCGCCCGCGAACACCCAAACCTGCTGGTGCACGCAGGCATCGCGCGGCCCGGTTTCGTAGGTGACATGCGCGCGTGGGGGCATTTCGACCTCCACGATCTGGATCGGGGTGGCAAACCCGGCCGGCGAAACGTTGCGGCGGACATAACCCGATGCCGGATCGCGCCACGCTGGATGATCAGCAAAGCGTGCCACCGGGGAGGAATTGTGGTTGGGCCGGTCGAACAAGGCTGCCAAGGTGACGTTCAATCCAGTGGCGAGACGTTCCAGCAGAACCGCCGTCGGGCTGGTTTCACCACGTTCCACGGCCGAGATCATCGACCGGCTGACGCCGCTGCGTTCGGCGAGGCTATCCAACGTCAGGCCCAGCCCGCCGCGCAGGGCCCGAACCCTGCTAGCGATATGGGTGTTGAGGGCAGACTCATCCGTCATAGTGGAAATATTCTTCTATAACGGAATTTGCGTCAAGGGGTGGCGATCGCCTGGTGTTTTCAGCGCCGAATCAACCGCTTGCGCTCCAATCCACCCAAGCTAAAGTCCGTCTGAAATCTGGAGGAAACCTCATGCCGAAAAAAATCCTGTACGCCCCCAGCGGCGACGCCGACCGCGACATTGCCCCCGGACTGGTGCCGGCCGGCTACGAGCTGATTGAGTGTGCGCTCGGCACTGCCGAAATGAACGCCCATCTCGCCGATGCGGAATTTCTGGTGGGCTTCGGTGCGCTTGAAATGAACGACGCATTTTTCAAGATGGCGCCGAAGCTGAAGCTGATCCAGTTGCTCAGCGCCGGCTACGACAAATGCGATGTTGAGGCCGCCCGTCGCGCTGGGATCCCGATCGCCAACAACGGCGGCGCCAATGCGGTGGCGGTTGCGGGACACGCGTTGATGCTGATGCTGGCGATAAGCCGCCGGCTGGTGTGGCAGCATAAATCAGTGTCCTCGGGCGTATGGCGCGGCAATGACTGGCAGGACAAGCATGTCTACGAACTGCAAGGCAAAATGCTCGGCATTATTGGGCTCGGCACGATCGGCAAGAAGGTCGCCCGGCTGGCCCAGGCGTTCGGCATGCGGGTGCAGTATTACGACACCACCCGCCTGAACGAAGACGGCGAGGACGCGATCGGCGCGCGGTTCAGGTTAATGGACGAGGTGTTGGCGACATCGGACCTGGTATCGCTGCATGTGCCGTTGCTGGCTGCCACCAGACACATGATCGGTGCCCGCGAACTCGGGCTAATGAAACATTCGGCCTTCCTGATCAACACCTGCCGCGGCCCGGTGGTCGACGAGGCTGCGTTGATCAAGGCTTTGCAGGACAATGTCATCGCCGGGGCGGGTTTGGATGTGCTCGACCAGGAGCCGCCGCCGCCGGACAATCCGCTATTCACCCTGGAAAATTGCATCCTGACCGCCCATCTCGCCGGCCCGACCTATGAAAATCGCGCCAAGCGCTTTCGCAACGCTTTCGATAATGTCGAGCGCGTGGCGCGCGGGCAAACCGCCTATTGGATCATCCCGGAACTGCGCGGATGAGTGTGTGGTGGCAAATCATCCGCGATACGCTTAAGGCCTGCGAGGTCAAACTCATTACCTACGTGCCCGACAACGTGCTTAACCCGCTGTTGAAGGCAATCCATGCCGATGACTATTTCAACGCCTTCGTCTGCACCCGCGAAGAAGAGGCGGTTGGCATTGTTGCCGGCGCCTGGATGGGCGGGATGCGCGGGGTGGTGATGATGCAGACCTCGGGCTTTGCCACCCTGCCCAACGTGCTGGCGTCCCTTGCAGTGCCGTATCAGATTCCGGTGCTGATGGTGGTCTCCGAACGCGGCACCCTCGGTGAGTTCAATATCGGGCAAGCGATGGTTGCGCGCACTGTGCGGCCGGCGCTTGATGCAATGGGTATCGAACACCACACCTTGACCCGGCTGGATGAAGTCGCGTTCATCGTCGAACGCACGGTGCGCCAGGCGGTGACCACCCAGCAGCCGGCGTGCCTGATCCTGTCGCCCTTGCTGACCGGGGGGAAGGCGCCATGAGGAACGATGCAATCACCCGCGATCAGGCCAAAGTGATGGGGCGGTTCGATATCACCAAAGCGCTGGTAGCCAAATTACACAAGGATGAAGCCGTAATCGGCGGCATCGGTCACACCAACTGGGATTTATGGGCATCTGGCCGCCGGCCGCAGAATTTTTACATGCTCGGCAGCATGGGCCTCGCGGTGCCGATTGCCATGGGGGTGGCAATTGCACAGCCAGGGCGGAAAGTCTTCGCGCTTGAGGGCGATGGCTCGGTGCTGATGCAGTTGGGCGCGCTGGCGACGGTTGCCAATCGTGCGGTCGGCAATCTCTGTATCGTGATCATGGATAACGGCACCTACCAGATTACCGGTGGGCAAATTACCGCGACCGGGCAGGGGGCGGATATCGTGGCGATTGCGCGCGGCGCCGGCATCGCGCAAGCGGAATGGGCGCGCGACGAGGGCCATTTCGCGGCGCTGATGGATCAGGCGCTGGTAACCGATGGCCCGATGCTGGTCGGGGTGCGCACCGATGATCAGAAGCCGTTTGGGCAGACCGAGCGGGATCCGCCGCAGTTGCGGGATCGGTTTATGCGGGGGCTTGGGGTGAAGAATTGAGGGGAAGGAAGGTCTTCTTTTTGTGAACAAAAAGAAGCAAAAAAACTTCCCACTCTGGTTCCGAGTGCTCACCGGCCGCGATGCACCATGGATAAAAAGTTTTTTTGGTTCTTTTTGTTCACAAAAAGAACTGCTTGTCTTCCCTGGAGACTTCAATGAGCCTTGTTATGCTATCGGTCGAAAACCAAATCGCTCGCGTCACCATCAATCGCCCCGAAAAACTCAACGCAATGACCTCCGCGCTGATTGCCGAGTTCATCGGGGTGTTTGCGCAACTG
>JACMOQ010000260.1 GCA_014377905.1 Acetobacteraceae bacterium
CCGGCCGGTGCACCGATGGGCGGGTTGGTGCCGGGGTGCCGCGCCGCGATCGCCTGGCAGCCGGACCATGCGCTGGCGTTCAAGGCCGGTTAACCTGGCCTTAGCCGTTCGCGCGCTAAGGTGTCCTGAAGACGCAAGGACGCGCCATGGACCTGATGCCCGACACTGACCGCCTGCGCTCCCATATCCGCGACGATGTCGGGGGGATGGTCGATGAACTGCGCCGCTTCGTCGATCGGCGGATCGCCGAGCTGAGCATGGAAATCAGTGCCACGGTGCAGCTGGTTGATTTCAGTGAAACCAATCTGTCCGGCCAGTTGGCCCGCATTCAAGAGCAAATGGCCAGCGTGCTGGCGGTGCCCAACCAGCAGGCGCGCAATAGTGGACTGGAACTGGAAGCGGTGGTGCAGGTCACCGAAACCGCCGCCAACCAGATCATGGAAGCTGCCGAGGCAATCGATGGCTGGTTGCGCAGCGGCTCACGCGATGTGGACGGGTTGCAGGCGGTGTCTGAACGGATCAATTCCATCTTCGAGGCGTGCAGTTTTCAGGACCTGACCAGCCAGCGCATCCGCCGTGCGATTGCCCATTTGCGGCAGGTCGATGACATGCTGGCCGGCATCGCGTCGGGTGCCAAGATTGCGCCGTCGGCGCCAGCACCGGGGATCATGCCGGTCGGTGGCAGCGGCGCAGACTTGGCGCAGGACGATATTGACTCATTGTTCAACTAACCCGGCGGTATTGGTGCTTCGGCCGGCAACAGCCCTGCTGCGCGCAAATCATGCCACAGCGCACCTGGAATTGGCGCCACCATCATGGCGGCGTTCTGCGTTACCTCGGCGGCGTTGCGGCCACCCGGGATGATCGCCGCGACCTGGGGATGGGCGGCGCAGAACTGCAGGGCGGCAGCTTTGACATCGACGTTATGCTGCGCGCAGATCGCGGCAATCGCCAAGGCGCGGGCAACAATATCGGCCGGAGCGGCCTCGTAATTAAAGGTGGTGCCGCCGGCCAGCAGGCCGGAATTATACGGCCCGCCGAGCACGCATTTCACCCCCTTGGCGGCGCAGGCGGGGAATAATTGCGCAAGCGCGGTGTGGTCCAGCAAGGTGTAGCGCCCGGCGATCAGGAACACATCGGGCGTCGCGTGCTCCAATGCTATCAGACAGGGCGCGACCTGGTTAACCCCCAGCCCCCAGGCACCGATCAGCCCCTGGGCCCGCAGATCGGTGAGGTACACTGCCGCACCTTGCAGCGCCTCCTCCATCCGATAGGTCCAGGCCGGGCCGTGCCAATCCTCGCTCATGTCGTGGATATAAACCACGTCGATCCGCGACAGGCCGGTGCGGGCCAGGCTGTCCTCGATTGAACGCTGCGCGCCGGCCGCCGAGTAATCGAAGCGTCGGCGGAACGGCAGCGCATGGACGAAGCCCTCGACCTCATCCGCCATCTCGCGTCCGGCCTGGAGCAGGCGGCCAACCTTGGTGGAAAAGGTAAATTCGCCGCGCGGTTGGTTGCGCAAGGCCGCCCCCATGCGTAGTTCCGACAATCCGGCACCGTAATGCGGGGCGGTGTCAAAATGGCGGATGCCGGCGGCCCAGGCGGCATCGAGGCTTGCGGCCGCATCGGCTTCCGCGACCACGGTGAACAAATTGCCGAGCGGCGCGCCGCCCATGCCCAGTGGGCCATGCGGGGTAAAATTCATGCTGCGTGCTCCGGCGGAATGACCCCTTTGGTGAGCGACACATTCCCGTAAAAGCGGCGTTCTCCGGTCTGGACCACCGCGTAAGCGGTTTCGGTGGCCGCATAGAAGGCATGGCGCTCGATCGCCACCGCATCAGGCCAACCGAAGGCCTGCAATTCGGTATTGATCGCGGCAACCGATGGCGGGATTTCGTCGGGCGCGTCCACCACCTGCATGATGTGCGCGGGTCCGGTGACATACGTATCGCACGGCAAAACCGACAATATCGCTCGCAATGCACGGGTGATATCGACGCCTGCAAGGTCAATCCGCCGCTTTCCGCGCGTCGCCGGGTAATTCGCGTCCACCAGCACAATGCGGTCGCCATGGCCCATCGCGGCGAGCGCATGCAGCAAATCCGGGATCAATACCGGGTCAAGGCCGATCAGCATCGCGCGGTTCCTTTTGTCATTGGCGGCAAATTGCCCCAAACTGGGCCAAACGCGAAAGGGGTAAACACGATGGCCGAACAAATTACCGGCATGTGGGCCGCAATGACGACGAAACTGCATGCCGATGCGCGCGTCGATATCGCTGGCACGGTTCGCCACGGGCAGTGGTTGCTTGCCAATGGCTGCGACGGTCTGGTGCCGTTTGGCACCACCGGCGAAGGCCCGTCTTTCAGCGGCACCGAACGGCTGGCCACCACCGAAGCCTTGCTCAAAGCCGGGATTTCCGCCGACAAACTCGCGCCCGGCACCGGCACTGCGTCAATCCCCGACACGATCGAGATCACCAAGGGCATGCTCGCGTTGGGGGTGCACAAGGCCATGGTGCTGCCGCCATTTTACTTCCGCGATGTTGATGCCCAGGGCATCGAAGACGCTTTTGCTGCGATTATCGACGGCGTTGGGGACGCAAATCTGCGCGTCACCGCCTATCACATCCCCCAGG